>CADBSN010000263.1 GCA_902797255.1 uncultured Bacteroidales bacterium
ATCGGTACCACGACCTGCCATATTGGTAGCAATGGTGACACGACTGGTCTGACCTGCATCTTTCACGATATCTGCTTCACGTGCATGGAGTTTTGCATTCAACACATTATGTTCTATCTTTCGCATGCTAAGCATCTTACTCAGCATTTCTGATATTTCTACCGATGTGGTACCGACAAGGACAGGACGTCCAGCCTGTACGAGCTTCTCTATCTCTTCAATGACGGCTCTATACTTCTCACGATTGGTCTTATAAACTCGGTCGTTCTGGTCATCACGAATCACAGGAACGTTGGTAGGAATCTCAACTACGTCGAGTTTGTAGATATCCCAGAACTCACCTGCCTCTGTGATGGCAGTACCGGTCATACCTGCCAACTTATGGTACATACGGAAGTAGTTCTGCAGGGTGATAGTAGCATAGGTCTGTGTTGCAGCCTCAACCTTCACATGCTCCTTCGCCTCAACAGCCTGATGGAGTCCGTCAGACCAACGACGACCTTCCATGATACGACCCGTCTGTTCATCGACGATTTTCACCTCACCATCCATCACTACGTAATCATCATCGATTTCAAACATGGTGTAAGCCTTCAGCAGCTGCTGCATGGTGTGAACACGTTCGCTCTTCACCGCATAATCCTGCATGAGTTCATCTTTCTTCGTGATGTACTCCTCTTCAGGCAAGTGCTGTGCTTCCAAATCGGACAGCAAAGATGTAATATCGGGCAGAACAAAGAATGTATCGTCCTTCACGATGTCAGCAATCAACTGATTACCCTTATCCGTCATCTCAACTGACTTCTGCTTTTCATCACAAACGAAATACAATGGTTCGACAGCTTCCGGCATACTGCGGTTGTTGTTCTCCATATAGATTTCCTCTGTTTTCAGGAGTCCAGTCTTAATACCTGGTTCTGAGAGGTACTTGATAAGCGCCTTGTTTTTAGGGAGTGATTTATAAGCACGGAAGAGCGACAGGAAACCTGCCTCTATATCCTTTTGGTCTTCACTGTCAATGAGTTTCTTTGCCTCAGTGAGGTATTGAGTGGATTGCTTACGTTGTACCTCAACCAATTTCTCGATGTAAGGACAAAACTCATCGAACATCTGGTCGTCGCCTTTCGGCACAGGACCAGAGATAATCAATGGTGTACGGGCATCATCGATGAGCACAGAGTCGACCTCATCGACAATGGCATAGTTGTGTGAACGCTGTACCAAATCCTCTGGACGCATCGCCATGTTATCACGCAGATAATCGAAACCAAACTCGTTATTGGTTCCATAAGTCACATCGGCCTGATAAGCCTTACGACGGGCAGCAGAGTTGGGTTGATGCTTATCAATACAATCAACATTCATTTGGTGGAACAAGAATACAGGTGAGTTCCACTCGGAGTCACGTTTAGCCAGATAGTCGTTGACCGTCACTACATGCACACCATTACCGGTAAGAGCATTCAGGAAGACAGGAAGGATAGATGTCAACGTCTTACCTTCACCAGTCATCATCTCGGCAATCTTACCTTGATGAAGTACTACTCCACCAAACAACTGACAATCGTATGGAATCCAGATATTTGGAGCTCCATCGTAGACTTCGTGAATCAACACTTTCTCGTCGACAATCTCCACCACTCCTGGATAGCGCATTACGGCCTCTCGGTCGAAATCTGTAGGAGTAAGTGCTAAGTCTTCTATGGTCTTAGCCTCACGGAAACGACGACAAGTATCTTTTACGATGGCATAGACCATAGGCATGATTTCGTCCAACTTATGATCATACACCTCCAATATCTGCGCCTCCAACTTATCTACTTTCTCAAAGAGAGGTGCTCTGTCTTGTATTTCTGTCTGCTCTATCTGAGCCTTGATTTCATCTATTTCCTTTCTAAGGTCTGCAGCAGAATCTTGTATTTCCTGCTTCAATTCCTGTGTCTTCGCACGCAATTCATCATTTGAAAGGGCTGCCATCTGTGGATAAATCTTGTTGATCTTCTCCACATATGGACGAATTGCTTTAATATCTCTTTGTGCTTTGTTGCCAAAGAGTTTGGTCATGATGTCATTAAATCCCATTATATTATTTACTATTTGACGATTATCTATTTAACTATAATTCTAATTCTTTGAAGTTATCGCTTCGCTCGAAGTTATTGAAGTTAGCACTTCGTTCGGAGTTAGCGCCTTCGGCTCGACAAATGAATGCTGATGTTTACACTTGCGAACTATCGTCGGAGCGTAGAGCGTAGCTCAAGCGGTAACTTCGAGGCCGTTAGGCCACTAACTTCGTTAACTCCGTTAACTCCTCTTCTCATTTTGCATTTTCCTAATTCGTTTGCAAAGATAGTGATTTTTTATGATTTACCGAAATATTTACGACAACTCTTAACAACAAAGTTAATGCCAAGGGCCAAAGTGCGGGGTCAAAAGACTGTCGGAGTGCAAAACAAGCTA
>CADBSN010000264.1 GCA_902797255.1 uncultured Bacteroidales bacterium
ATAACTTCGAGCGAAGCGCTAACTACTATATTTAAAGAGATATGATACAATCATTATTTGTCATTAAGCCGTTATTATTCGGTACTTTCGGATTGCAGGAAATCCTGATAATTGCACTTGTTGTGCTGTTGTTTTTTGGTGGAAAGAAGATACCTGAACTGATGAAGGGACTTGGTAAGGGAGTCCGTTCGTTCAAGGATGGTATGAAGGAGGTTGATCCGACTGACGAAACAAAGGATGACGTAGAAGATAAGAAGGGTGAGTAACGAACCTGTTACATTTTGGGACCACTTGGATGCGTTGCGAAGTGTTATCATCAGGATAGCCGTCGTGACTGTGGTGTTCGGTATCTTGGCATTTTGCTTCAAGGAACCGCTCTTTGCTGTGGTGTTAGCCCCACAGGACGGGAGTTTCATCACCTATCAGCTGTTCAGCCAGGTTGAGTTGTGGTTTGCTTCGTTGGTAGGTGTAGGTGCTACAGACTTGAGTTCTGCATCCGATTTTCATGTAGCACTTATCAATACAGAACTGGCACAACAGTTTATCATCCACATGAAAGTGGCATTTTGTGCCGGACTCATTGCGGCATCACCTTATGTTATTTACCAACTGTTCAGGTTTGTGTCGCCTGCCTTGTATGAGAACGAACGCAAATATGCCGTTCATCTGGTTTGTGGCAGCTATCTGATGTTTCTGATAGGTGTGCTCTTCAGTTATTTCGTCATCTTCCCTTTCACGTTCCGTTTCCTTGGAACCTATCAGGTGGCTGATTTTGTAGAGAACACCATCACGCTCGACTCGTATATCTCGACCCTTGTGGCTCTCACACTGGTGCTTGGAGTTATCTTCGAGATGCCTGTGATGAGTTGGCTGTTGGCCAAGATGGGACTGTTGAAACATGGGTTTATGTCCCGTTATCGCAAGCATGTTATCATCGGTATTTTGATTTTGGCAGCTATTATCACTCCTACTTCGGATGCCTTCACGCTGATGTTGGTATCCATCCCGATGTGGTTGCTTTACGAGTTGAGCATTCTGATTGTTAAGCTCACGAATAAAGAATAAGGGTAAAGAAAAATTTAAGTTTTTCTTTATTTGTTTGGCTATTCCATAATTATAGTGTATCTTTGCAACTCCTAATGTCTTTTGACATTAACGTGAAGCGCAAGAATAAAAGAAAATGGTATCGATTGAGAATCTAAGCGTTGAATTCAGTGCAAAGCCTCTGTTTCAGGAGATCGGTTTCGTGATTAATCCACGTGATCGTATAGCACTTGTGGGTAAGAATGGAGCAGGTAAGTCGACTCTGCTGAAGATTATTGCCGGTTTGCAACAACCCACAAGTGGGGTAGTTGCTCGTCCGCGTGAGTTGACGATAGGCTATCTGCCCCAAGTGATGGAGGTGAGCGATACCCGCACATTGGAAGAAGAGACCGCTCTTGCGTTTCGTGGAATGAACGTGGAAGAGTGGACGATGAAAGCTGAGATGGACAAGACGCTGATCGGCCTGGGATTCCGCCGTGAAGACTTTACACGTCCTACTAGCGAGTTCTCAGGAGGATGGCGCATGCGTATCGAGTTGGCAAAGATTCTGTTACAGAAGCCCGATTTGCTATTGCTCGACGAGCCGACAAACCACCTCGATATCGGTAGTATTCAGTGGTTGGAACAGTTCATCCAGAATAGTGCGAAGGCTGTGATGCTGGTTAGTCACGACCGTGCTTTCATCAACAACATCACCAATCGAACCATCGAAATCACCTGTGGTCGCATCAACGATTATAAGGTGAAGTACGACGAATATGTGAAACTGCGTGATGAACGACGCGAACAGCAGATACGGGCCTATGAGAACCAGCAAAAAGAAATTGCTGATATCAAGGACTTCGTGGAACGCTTCCGCTATAAACCAACGAAGTCGAATCAGGTGCAGAGCCGTCTGAAGCAGTTGGAGAAAATCATCCCTATAGAGATTGACGAAGTCGACACGAAGCTGTTACGGCTGAAATTCCCCCCTTGCCAGCGAAGTGGTGACTATCCTGTGATTTGTGACGAGGTGGCGAAAGCATACGGCAGTCATCAGATCTTCCAGCATGTGAACCTCACCATCAAGCGAGGCGAGAAGGTGGCCTTCATGGGTAATAACGGTGAAGGAAAATCGACTCTGGTAAAGTGTATCATGGGTGAGATTCCTTTTGACGGAAACCTGAAGATAGGGCATAACGTGCAGATAGGGTACTTCGCTCAGAACCAGGCTATGTTGCTCGATGGAAACATCACAGTGTTCGATACAATCGACCATGTGGCAACAGGCGATATGCGTACCAAAGTGCGTGATTTGCTGGGTGCCTTCATGTTTGGCGGAGAGGAAAGCGATAAGTTTGTCAAGGTGTTGTCGGGAGGTGAACGCAGTCGTCTGGCCATGATTCAATTGTTGTTGCAACCTGTGAACCTCTTGATTCTCGACGAGCCGACGAACCACCTCGACATGCAGTCGAAGGATGTTCTGAAGAATGCCATCCGTGAGTTTGACGGAACAGCCATCATCGTGAGTCACGACCGAGCTTTCCTCGACGGGTTGGTTGATAAGGTTTATATGTTCAAAGACCAAAAGGTGTATGAACCTATCGAGAAGAGTGCGATCACTCTTCGACAGGAAAAGAAAGCGGAGAATACAGAGCGACAGAAAGCGGCGAAGGCAGAAACCCCTGTAGTCGAACCGAAACAGAATTACGAGCAGCAGAAGGCTGAGGCGAAAGCGAAAGCAAAAGCAGAAAAGGCGTTGAAGGCTTGTGAGGAGAAGGTAGAGAAACTCGAAACAGAAATTGCTGAGGTTGAAGCATCGTTGGCGGAAAAGAACGACATGCAACTTGTGGAGCGTTATACGCAGTTGCAGCAGCAACTTGACGAAGCAATGAATGAATGGGAGAAATTAATGAATTAATCAACTAAATAGTAATCACAATGAAAGCAAAACATTTTCTAGCAGTAATGGTAACTTCTATTACATTATGTGGATGCCAGCAGCAGCTTGGCATGGGTATTAAGATGGAGAACATGAACGACTCTGTGGCTCCAGGTGCAGACTTTTACGAGTATGCTTGCGGTGGTTGGAGAAAGAACAATCCGCTCAAGCCAGAGTATCCTCGATTCGGTAGCTTTGATGTAGTCGCTGAGCAGAACAGAGAACAAATCAAGAACCTCATTGAGGACCTTGCAAGTCAGAAAAACGAAGAGGGTAGTGTGGCACAGAAGATAGGTGACCTTTATTCCATGATGATGGACTCAACCCGTCAGAACAAGGAAGGCTATCAGCCAATCGTAGCAGACATGCAGGCTATCGCTAATCTCGATTCACGTGAGGCCATCCTGAGCTTTATGAATACACAGCAGCTGTATGGCGGACGTCATATCATCAGTTGCGGAATCGGAGCTGACATGATGGATAGCAAGAACAACATGGTGGAAATCGGTCAAGGTGGTTTGTCGCTGGGTAACAAGGACTACTACGTGAAGGGTGATTCTTCTATGGTGAAGATTCGTGAAGCTTATCGTAATCATATCATAAAGATGTTCAAACTGGTGGGTGACTCAGAAGAAGAGGCTACTCGCAAGATGAATGCAACGATGTCGATTGAAACCCGTATGGCACAAGCATCACGTAGTCGTGTAGAACTTCGTGATCCTGCTAGCAATTACAATAAGATGGCGTTTACTACTCTTAAGGCAGATTATCCTGACTACAACTGGGACGAGTTCTTTGAATCACAACTCATCACCGACCTCGATTCTCTCTCAGTTGGTCAGCCTGAAGCTGTGAAGGCAGCAATTGCTATCTTGAACGAGACTCCAGAGCAAGACCTGAAGGACTGGATGCAATGGCGTTTGCTCTCAAGTGCTGCAAGTTTGCTGGGTGACGAAATCTACGCAGAGTCATTTGACTTCAACGGCCGTATCATGTCAGGTACGACAGAGATGCAACCACGTTGGAAGCGTGCCGTCAACAGAGTGAATGGTGTGTTGGGTGAAGCTGTAGGTGAGATGTATGTGAAGAAGTACTTCCCAGCAGAGAACAAGACCCGTATGCAGGAACTTGTGAAGAATCTGCAGGAGGCGTTGAAAGAACGTATCGACCAGCAGGAATGGATGAGCGACACCACCAAGATGCGTGCAAAAGAGAAACTCAGTGCTTTCTACGTGAAGATCGGTTATCCTGACAAGTGGCGCGATTATAGCAAGCTGACTATTGACCCAAAGAACAACCTCTACGAGCAGATGAAGGTGATTTCAGAGTGGGGAAGCAGAGACGATGTTGAGCGTAGATACAAGAAACCAGTTGATCGTGAAGAGTGGTACATGACTCCTCAGACTGTGAATGCATATTACAATCCTACAACCAACGAGATTTGTTTCCCTGCAGGTATCCTTCAGTATCCGTTCTTCGACATGAGTGCTGACGATGCATTCAACTACGGAGCGATTGGTGTGGTAATCGGACATGAGATGACACACGGATTCGACGATCAGGGTAGTCAGTTCGATAAGGATGGTAACTTCAACAACTGGTGGGCAGCTGGTGATGCAGAGAAGTTTAAGGAGCATACGAAGACGATGGTTGATTTCTTCAACGGCATCGAGGTATTGCCAGGTTTGATGGCTAATGGCGAATTGACTCAGGGTGAGAATATTGCCGATCATGGAGGTCTTAAGATTGCTTACACAGCATTCAAGAATGCTACAAAGGACAATCCTCTCCCAGTCATCAACGGTTTCACTCCTGAACAACGATTCTTCCTTGCTTATGCAGGTGTATGGGCTCAGAATATCACCGAAGAGAATATTCGTCAGCTCACAACAATGGATCCTCACTCTCTGGGCAAATGGCGTGTGAATGGTGCGCTCCCACAGATTGATGCTTGGTATGAAGCCTTCAACATCACAGAGAACGATCCTATGTTTATCCCTAAAGAAAAGCGAGTAAATATTTGGTAGAATGCCATTAAATCTTCCAGACAGACTTCCGGCAATCGAATTGCTGAAACGTGAGAATATCTTTGTTATGGACACCACGCGTGCCCATAACCAGGATATTCGTCCGTTGAGGATTGCAATTCTTAACCTGATGCCGATTAAAATAACTACTGAGACGGACTTTGTGCGCATCCTCTCGAACACCCCGTTGCAGATTGAGATTGAGTTCATGAAAATCAGAAGTCACACATCGAAGAATGCCCCTATAGAACACATGAAGGCGTTCTATCATGACTTTGAAGACATGAAACACAACAAATACGATGGTTTCATCATTACAGGTGCTCCCCTCGAGCAAATGGAGTATGAGGAGGTTTCGTATTGGAAAGACCTGCAAGAGGTGATGGACTGGGCGCATAGTAACGTCACATCTACTTTATACATTTGTTGGGCAGCTTTTGCTGGACTCTACCATTTCTATGGAATTCAAAAACTGCCGACTCACGAAAAGGTGTTTGGCGTGTTCCGCCATCATTCGCTCGACAGCACGCTACCTATCTTCCGTGGGTTCGACGATGAGTTCTTCGTGCCGCATAGCCGACATATCACCCTCCCCAAGGAAGAAATCGAAGCTACCAAGGGACTGAAGATTGTCTCTATGGGCGAAGAGGAGTCAGGTGTACATATCGTGATGGCTAGAAACGGACGAGATTTCTTCATCACTGGTCACTCCGAGTATGCACCACTCACACTCGATGGCGAGTATCGGCGCGACCTCTCGAAGGGTTTGCCTATCCAGATGCCCAAAAACTACTACAAGGACGACAATCCCGACAATCCTCCGTTGGTTACATGGCGTTCGACAGCTAACCTCCTGTTTACCAACTGGTTAAACTACTACGTATATCAGGAAACTCCATACAACATCGAAGAAATTCATGACTAAACTCGAACTGTTGGCTCCTGCACGCAACGCAGCTATTGGCATCGAGGCGATTCGCCACGGTGCTGATGCTGTTTATATCGGAGCGCCTAAGTTTGGTGCACGAGTGGCTGCAGGTAACAGTTTGGATGATATTCAGCGTTTGGTTGATTTTGCTCATCAGTTTGCAGCAAAGGTCTATGTCACCCTTAACACTATTTTGACAGATGACGAACTTCATGAGGCAGAACAACTGATTTGGAAACTCTACGACATTCATGTAGATGCGCTACTCGTTCAGGATGTGGGGCTGTTGAAACTCAATCTGCCACCCATCCCTCTGCATGCCAGTACACAGATGGATAACCGTACCGTCGAGAAGGTGCAGGCCCTCCAGCGTTATGGTTTCCGTCAGGTGGTCTTGGCACGTGAACTCTCGTTGGAAGAGATTCGATCCATCCACGAGGCTTGTCCCGATATGGCCCTCGAGGTATTCGTTCATGGAGCCTTGTGCGTATCTCTCAGCGGCCAGTGTTATGCTAGCGAGTGTTTGTTTGGCCGAAGTGCCAATCGAGGAGCCTGTGCACAAGTGTGTCGCATGGAGTTTGACCTCATTCGTTCTTATCAGAAGGGGGGAAAGACTGTTGAGCAGGTGTTGATGCAAAAGAAACACCTGTTGTCTTTGAAAGACATGTGTCAGATCAATTCTCTCCAGAAACTCGTTGAGGCTGGTGCTACATCGTTCAAGATTGAAGGTCGCCTCAAGGATATGTCGTACGTGAAGAATGTCACGGCTGCCTACAGCGAGGCGCTCAACCAGATTGTGAAGTCGCAACCCGACCAGTACGAGCGGGCTTCGAATGGGGTAGTGGAGCTGGCTTTCCGTCCGGATGTCAGCAAGAGTTTCAATCGTGGGTTCACCTCCTATTTCCTTTATGGGCGTAACGACCGTATCTTCTCGTTCGACACACCCAAGGCTATGGGCGAGGAAGTGGGAAAGGTGAAGGAGATATACAAAAACTGCTTTACTGTAGCTGGCTTGAAGCCCTTTGCGAACGGTGACGGATTGTGTTTCCTCGACCCTAAAGGAAAGTTGGTGGGCTTCCGTGTGAACAAAGTGGAGAACGGACGACTCTATCCGTTAGAGATGCCACACAACCTCGTGCCGAAGATGACCCTCTATCGCAATTTCGACAAACGGTTTGATGACTGTCTGCAGCATGAGAGTGCTGAACGCTATATCCCTGTGGACATCACGATGGAACAGACGCCTGATGGTTTCCACTTCGTTATGACTGACGATTATGGATTGATGCGAACACTCGATGTGCAGTTCGAGAAACAGCTAGCGCGGACGCCACAACACGAGAATATCCGTCTCCAGCTTTCGCGTATGGGTGATACGATCTACCGGCTACGTAATCTTAACATCAACTACACCAATAACTGGTTCATTCCATCCTCACTCTTAAGTGCCTGGAGGAGGGAACTGGTGAAGGAGCTGACCCTCCCCCTTGCCCCTTCCTATAGGGCGGAGAGTGATCACTTAGAGGATGTTCATTCTAATAATAACAGCAATCATTCTATTCCGAAGGGTAAGGAGGGATATCGCCTCAACGTCTACAATCATTCTGCCAAGCAATTCTACGGAGATCAAGGCATCCAAGTCGATGAGTGGGCTTACGAGCAGAGTCACCCTCAAGGTGTGCCCGTCATGTTCTGCAAACACTGCATTCGTTACTCTTTGGGTTGGTGCCCCAAGTACTCCCATTCGGGGGATAGGAAAGAGGGCCCAGGTCAAGGTCAACTCATCCTTCAACTCGCAAACGGAACCCGTTTCCGCCTTCATTTCGATTGCAAAGCTTGTATCATGCAACTGATAAAAGATGAATAAGCTGCTCTACATATTGCTACTGTTGGTTATCCCTTTTGGTAACTGTTCCGCTCTCTCACAGGGAGGGGATGTAGACAATGATGGGTTATCTGAAGAGTCCGATTCTCTTTTATTGTTGACTCCAGCCCAAGCTGATAGTCTTGAGTTCCGCTTACTCCATCACTATACCAACAACTACAACTTTGTGGTGAAGGCAGACTCCCTGCTGCTCGTTCCTCGTGAGGACGAGCTCTACGATACGTGTTGTGTCCGCAAGGACGACTGTATCGCTGTTGCAGATATACGTGAGCTCGATACCGTTTGGATTAAGGTGGCTCGTGACCAGTTCACGATGGGGTGGATCACAGAAGACGAATTGCTCAAGGGGGTAGTGCCCGACGACCCTATCTCACAGGTAATCGACGCGCTCACCGTGAGCCGTTCTATATGGATGACCATACTTGTTGTTTTAGGTGTTTTCGGATTCTTCCTCAAACGACGAGGGTTGCACAAGTTGCAGATATTCCGTTTCGACGAGATGGACAGTTTCTATCCTACGCTCTTCCTGATTCTGGTTTCTTCGCTTGGATGTCTGTATGCGAGCATACAAGCCTATACGCCTGAGTTCTGGCAGGAATACTATTTCCATCCTACACTCAACCCACTCATCCTGCCTGCCATCATGGCTGTGTTGGTTGCACTCATGTGGGCTGTTATCATTGTCTTCATCGCTATGTTGGTCGATGTCTACCACCACTTCTACTTCTTCCAAGGACTTGTCTATGTGCTTGAGATGCTAGGAGCCGCCATGATTTCCTATCTCGTTATTTCATGGACCACAGCCTTCTATCTTGGCTACGCACTCATTGCCATCTACATCGTTCTGCTCCTCTACATCTATTATAAATATATAAGGTGTCGCTTCGTATGTGGCTCGTGCGGACGAAATATCCGCCAAAAAGGAACCTGCCCACATTGTGGCGCCTTCAACCAATAATCATTAAAAATAGTGTTTGTTTTTTTAATTAATTCATTATGAAGAAATCAATTTTATTACTGCTTCCGTTGATGCTCCTTGCATCATGTACAAACAAGTCATTCAAAGTGACTGGTGAAGTATCCGAAGATGTTAAGTATGTGTATTACACTTACAACTTCTTCGACGACGATCCTAAGTTGGATTCTGTTGCTGTCGTAGACGGCAAGTTCGTGATTGAAGGTGAGAACGAAAATGAACCAGTATTCGTTACAGGTGCGACTGATCAGAATGTACAGTTCTGGCTTGTAAGTGAACCAGGTGAAATCTCTATCTCTAAGGAAGGTATACCATCAGGTACACCTCTCAACGAAGCTATCAAGTCATTCCTCGAGAGAGCAAACGAAGTGAACACAGAGGCTGAACTCGATGCCCTTATTGAAAGCTTCATGCAAGAGCATCCAAATGACCTTGCAGGCGCTTTCTGCCTCTATCTCCTGAACGATTACATCGGATTGAACAGCCTGCCTGAATGGCTTGACAAATGTGGTGATGTTGTCAAGGATGCCATTCATAAGGTAATCCCTGCTGAGAAGTTCGAGAAGGCAGCAAAGACAGCTGCTGGCAAGATGTTCACAGACTTCGAGGCAGAGTACGAGGGACAGGTTCAGAAGTTGTCTGACTATGTTGGTAAGGGCAAGTATGTCCTCGTTGACTTCTGGGCAAGCTGGTGCGGACCTTGTCGTCATGAGATTCCTACCATCATCGAAATGTACGACAAATATGCTGGCGACAACTTCGAAGTGCTTGGTGTAGCTACATGGGATGAGCCAGATGATACCAAGAAAGCGATGGAAGAGTTGGGCATTAAGTACCCACAGATTATGAATGCTCAGAAAGCTGGTTCAGATGCTTATAACATCGAAGGTATTCCAGAGATTATCCTCTTTGCGCCAGATGGTACCATTATGAAGCGTGGACTTCGCGGCGAAGCTATCGTAAAGGCTGTTGAGGAAGCTTTGAGCTAAATCATACGAACCCCATTCTTTAATCCCACGTAGGTTTTTCTTCACCTGCGTGGGATTTTTTTTGCTCCTCCTACATGCATTTTTTCTTCCCCTACGATAGAATCTATGTTGCAGGGCCTGCAACTTATGTTGTTCGCCACGCAACTTGTGTTGCTCGGCCTGCAACATAAATTCCCTCTAGGGGCCGCAACAAATTCTTCCAAAGGAAGCTACTTTTCTTACTGGTGCTGAACGTGGGCATTTGCGGTATGTTTTTAATTTATTAAACTTGCACTAAAACTCGCACGAAATGTCAAAAATGTCAGTTTCTTTCTCTGTTTTTGACTCGATTGGTTGTAAAGTGTTAAAAATTGTTTTGTAATGTATGCGTATCCCGTGAAAATATTGTATCTTTGCAATTCAAATGCGTAATTATAATAAGGTATTAAAGCAGATTTAAAGTAAACAGAATTTTAGATAAAGAATCGTAAGAGAAGATGAAAGGTAAAAGAGTGCTTTTAATTGTTGGTGTTTTGTTTGCCGTGTCTGGAATGAGTGCACAGCAAATCGATATCACCCTTCAGAAAGCTATTGACATTGCTTTGGCGGAGAATCCGACTATCAGGGTAGCGGATAAGGATATTGAGTTGAAACGTATTGCCGACACCGAGGCTTGGCAGGCTTTGTTGCCTGAGGTCTCAGCAACGGCTAGTATACAGCATACTTTGCTGGCTGCTGAGATGAACTTGGGCGGTAATAAGTTCAAGATGGGTAAGGACGACACGAACACAGCTGCTCTCGCAGGTACACTGAGTGTTCCTTTGTTTGCTCCTGCCGTGTATCAGAACATGAAACTGACCAAGGATGACATCAAGCTGGCTCAGGAGAAAGCTCGTGGTTCACGTTTGGATCTTATCAACCAGGTGACGAAGGCTTATTACCAGATGTTGCTGGCGCAGGATTCTTACAAGGTGATGCAGCAGAGCTACGACATCAGTAAGGAGAACTACGACGTGATTTGTTCAAAATATGATGTGGGTCGTGTAAGTGAGTATGACAAGATTACAGCAGAGGTGCAGATGCGTTCGATGAACTCAAGTCTGGTCAGCGCTCAGACGGGTTTGACCCTTGCAGAACTGCAACTGAAGGTGCTGATGGGCATTACGACGGATGTGAAGCTCGTGCTGAATGACAAGTTGGAGAACTACGAAAACGACCTGAAACTGGCTGATATCAACACAGGTGAGTCTGCGTTGGAAAACAACTCTGCGATTCGTCAGTTGGACATGAACCGCACGAAGTTGGAGCGTTCGCTGAAAATTCTGCGTACGAATTTCATGCCTACTGTAGCATTAACCTTGACGGGTCAGTATCAGTCGCTCTACAACAATAACTGGAACATCTGGAATTATAATTGGTCACCTTCTGCTTCCTTCACCATTGGTGTGAGCATCCCTATCTTCAGGGCTTCGAACTGGACTAAGTTGAAGTCGGCCAAGTTGCAGATTTCGGAATTGGAGGACACTCGCACGAATACCCAGCGTCAACTTGCTATGGCTGCACAGAACTATGTGCACAATATGGCTTCAAGCATCGCACAGGTGAACAGCAATAAAGAGGCTATCACGCAGGCAGACAAGGCCCTCTCGATTGCAAAGACTCGTTATGACGTGGGTCGTGGAACCATTTTGGAACTGAACCAGAGCGAGGTTGCTCTTACGCAGGCTCAGCTGATTTATAACCAGTCGATTTACGACTACCTGCGCAACAAGGCAGAGTTGGATTATACATTGGGAAGAGAGACTTACTTAAGATAATAATCAAAAACAATAACATATGAAGAAGATTGTATTTGTATCAATGGCTTTGGCTGCTTGCCTGATGTTTGGTGCATGTGGCGAGCAGAAGGATGAAAAGAAAAAAGAAGACACAAAGCCTGAAGTGAAGCTTGCTGACGTTGTGACGAGTCTTGTGCCTCAGGTTGAGACCTACACAGCAACAGTGGAGAGCGATGTGAAGAACAACATTGCGCCTAACACTCCTTATCGTATCGAGAAAATCTATGTGGAGGTGGGCGATCAGGTTCGCAAAGATCAGGTGCTGGTGCAGCTCGATGCTTCGAACTTGCGTCAGTTGAAACTGCAGATTGAAAACCAGAAGGTGGAATTCAACCGCACGAGCCAGCTCTACAGCGTTGGTGGTGCATCGAAGGCAGAGTACGACAACGCAAAGACACAGCTCGATGTGCTCTCTACTCAGTATGCTCAGTTGGTGCAGAACACCCAGCTTACAGCTCCAATCAGTGGTGTAGTTACCGCTCGTAACTATGATAACGGCGATATGTATTCTGGTACACCAATCCTCACAATTGAACAGCTGAACCCGGTGAAACTCATCATCAATGTTTCTGAGGTTTACTACAAGAACGTATCTGTAGGTCAGCCTGTTGAAGTTTCACTCGATGCATACGAGGGTGAGGTATTTGCAGGTAAGGTGTCAATCGTTTATCCTACAGTTGACAAGACGACTCATACCTTCCCTGTAGAGGTGACAGTTGCCAACTCAAACCAGAAGGTACGTCCAGGTATGTTTGCTCGTGCTATCATCAGTTTCGAAGAGATTGAGCGTGTGATGGTGCCTGATATGGCCATCGTGAAGCAGGTAGGTGCAGGTGACCGTTATGTCTATACTTATAAGGACGGAAAGGTAAGCTACGACAAGGTGGAACTTGGCAAGCACATGGGTGAGCAGTATGAAGTGAAGAGTGGGGTAGAGCCAGGTGCGAAAGTAGTAATAGCCGGTATGTCTCGTCTGGCTAACGGACGTGAGGTGACTGTGGTGAAATAGTAAATTGTAAATCGTCAAATAGTTAATTACACTATGAGTCTATACGAAGGGGCGGTGAAACGCCCGATTATGACGAGCCTCGTCTTCATTGCAATCGTCATCTTAGGTGTGTTCTCGGCATTGAAGTTGCCTATCGACTTGTTCCCAGACATCGATACGAACACCATCATGATTATGACGTACTACAACGGAGCGTCGGCAAACGATATTGAAAACAACGTGACGCGTCCGTTGGAGAATACGCTGAACTCAGTTGAGCACTTGAAGCACATCACTTCAAATTCAAGAGATAATGTATCAGTCGTTACCCTCCAATTCGAATATGGTTACGACATCGATGACCTCACAAACAACGTGCGTGATAAACTCGATATGGTTGCGAATGCATTACCTAACGATGCCAACCAGCCTATCCTGTTCAAGTTCTCGAGCGACATGATGCCTATCTTGATTCTCTCAGCACAGGCACATGAAAGTCAGAAGGCACTTTATAAGATTCTCGACGAGTATGTGGCCAATCCTTTGGCACGTGTTGACGGAGTCGGAACCGTTTCCATCAGTGGAGCACCTGAGCGTGAAATCAACATTTACCTTGATGCTCAGAAAATGGAAGCTTATGGACTGAGCGCCGCACAGATCAGCTCGGCTATCGCTGCTGAGAACATGAACGCAACAGGTGGTACCGTCGATATTGGTACCCAGACCTATATTGTGCGTGTCGAGGGTGAGTTCCACGACCCACAGGAGATGGGTAATGTGGTCGTTGGTCAGCACAATGGTGCGATTGTGTATCTGCGCGATGTGGCCCGTATCGTCGATGATGTCGAGGAACGTGCTCAGCGTACCTTCACCAATGGTGTGCAGGGCGCTATGATCATCGTACAGAAGCAGAGTGGTGCAAACTCTGTAGCCATCTCTAATAAGGTGATGGAGATGCTACCATCACTCAAGGAGAATCTTCCTTCAGATGTGAACCTTGGTGTGATTGTCAACACTTCCGATAACATCACCAACACCGTGAAGTCACTCACCGAAACCATAGCCTATGCGATGCTGTTCGTGGTGATCGTGGTGTTCGTGTTCTTGGGCAGATGGCGTGCTACAGTCATCATCGCTATCACCATCCCTATGTCGCTCATCGCATCGTTCATCTATCTTTATGCGACAGGCGGTTCATTCAACATCGTATCCCTCTCATGTCTCTCTATCGCTATCGGTAGCGTTGTCGACGATGCTATTGTGGTGTTGGAGAACGTGACGACACATATCGAACGTGGTTCAGACCCGAAACAGGCAGCCATCCACGCTACGAACGAGGTGGCTATCTCCGTTATCGCTTCTACGCTGACCATGATTGCGGTGTTCTTCCCGCTCACGATGGTGGCTGGTATGACAGGTGTGCTGTTCCGTCAGTTAGGTTGGATGATGTGTATCATCATGACCATCTCTACGACTTCAGCGCTTTCATTCACTCCGATGCTCTGTTCACAGCTGCTCAAGTTGCAGAAGAAGCAGGGCAAGGCGTTCAAGAAGATTTACGGACCTATCCAGGCTATGCTTGACAAGTTAGACGATTGGTACGAGCGTCGTATCGCTTGGGCTACCCGTCATCGCTGGACTGTCATTATCGGTTGTATCGTATTCTTTGGTTTGAGTATCCTCACCATGCAACTGGCAGGAATCAAGAGCGAGTTCTTCCCAGCTAACGACTCAGGTCGTGTGGGTGCCACACTTGAGTTGCCTATTGGTACACGTGTTGAGAAAGCCGAGGAGATTGCTACGAATCTGGCTGAAACATGGATGAAACGTTATGGCAAGATGCTTGTTGCCTGCAACTTCACCATTGGTCAGGCAGGTGATAACAACACCTGGGCTTCGATGCGTACAAGTGGTTCACACATTATTTCTTACAACTTGTCGTTCTTTCCGTCTAACGAACGTGAGATA
>CADBSN010000265.1 GCA_902797255.1 uncultured Bacteroidales bacterium
CGAAGTCAAGTGCCTTGAAGATGATGTTGATGATGTCCATCACACGCAGTAACTCTTCCTTCACCTGATCTGGGCGACAGAAGATGTGAGCATCATCCTGAGTGAACGAACGTACACGGGTCAGTCCGTGCAACTCACCACTCTGCTCATAGCGATAAACCGTTCCGAACTCTGCACAGCGGAATGGCAGGTCTTTGTACGAACGTGGCTGCCAAGCGAAGATCTCGCAGTGGTGAGGACAGTTCATAGGCTTCAGCAAGTATTCCTCGCCCTCCTCAGGAGTCTGGATAGGCTGGAACGAATCCTTACCGTAGTGATCCCAGTGACCAGAAGTCACATACAGGTTCTTACCTCCGATATGTGGAGTGATTACCTCCTGATAGCCATAACGCTTCTGAATCTTACGCAGGAAGTCCTGCAGACGGATACGTACCTGTGTGCCCTTTGGCAACCACATTGGCAGACCTTTTCCTACACGTTCAGAGAACATGAATAGTTCCATCTCCTTACCGATCTTGCGGTGGTCGCGCTTCTTGGCTTCTTCCAGAGCTACGAGATATTCGTCGAGCATCTTCTTTTTGGGGAAGGAGATACCGTAGATACGGGTCATCATCGGACGTTTCTCGTCACCACGCCAGTAAGCAGCAGCCATGCTCAGCAGCTTGAAAGCCTTGATAGGTGCTGTGTTCATGAGGTGTGGTCCCTTACACAGGTCGATGTAGTTACCCTGAGTGTATGTCGTAATCTTACCGTCCTCTAATTCTGCAATCAGTTCGTTCTTGTAGGTCTGACCCTTCGATGCGAAAAGTTCCATCACATCCTTCTTCGAGATTTCCTTGCGTACGAGTGCCTCTTTGCGCTGAACCAGTTCCTGCATCTTCTGCTCAATCTTTGGGAAGTCTGCATCACTGAGTTTCACACCCTCAGGTGGCATCACGTCGTAGTAGAATCCGTTCTCGATGGCAGGACCGATACCAAACTGTGTACCTGGGTACAACTCCTCGATGGCTTCAGCCATGAGGTGAGCACTTGTGTGCCAGAAGGCATGCTTACCCTCTGCATCGTCCCACTTGTAAAGGTTAATGGTAGCATCCGCTGTGATAGGGCGGTTCAGTTCTGTCGTCTCACCGTTCACACCACAAGCAATCACGTCTTGAGCCAGACGTGGACTGATGCTTTCTGCAATCTGTAGTCCGTTTACGCCAGCTTCGTACTCACGAACGCTGCCGTCAGGAAAAGTAATCTTAATCATATCGTTTATGTTTCAATTTATCCCGTAATTTTGGGCCTTTATAGCCAAAACGCTGCAAAGTTACAAAAACTTTTTCACTCACAAGTCTTTTATGCCTTTTTTTATTAGATAATGTTTTAAAATAGAAAATAATGTATGTCTTTGCAGGGGATAATGAAGCAATTATCCTCCCCATTTGCTTGTTGTAAACTACAAATGTAAGATTTTGTGAAGGAAAAACGGTATTTTTTCTAAATAATTTCCATTTTTCATTTATTTAATTCTTCAATTATTCTTATCTTTGCATCGTCCTTACAAATGAAGTGGAGGCATTTCTCCTTTCATGGATTATCTATACAATCAATACCTAATGGATTAAACAACAAAACAATTACACTATTCAACCAATTAACTAGTATGAAAAAATACTTAGCAGAAATGGTGGGCACTATGGTGCTCGTTCTCCTCGGCTGTGGTACAGCCGTCAGTTTGAATTGTGGTGCAGACACTGCATCAGTAGTAGGCACAGCTATGGCCTTTGGTCTTGCTGTAGTAGCAATGGCATATACCATCGGTGGTATCAGCGGTTGTCACATCAACCCAGCCATCACTCTTGGATGCCTCATCGCAAAGCGCATCAGCGGTAAAGATGCCGTGATGTACATGTTGTTCCAGATTATCGGAGCCTTCATTGGGTCTACCATCCTCTATTGCCTTGTAAAGACTAGCCCTGAGGCAGCACTAGGAACGACGACAGGCGCTAATGCGTGTCAGTCTGGCATTAGTTTATCAACCGCATTCATCGCAGAGACCATTCTCACCTGTATCTTCGTGTTTGTAGTCCTCGGTACTACCGATTCGAAGAAGGGCGCAGGCAACTTTGCAGGCCTTGCCATCGGACTTTCGCTCATCCTCATCCACCTTGTAGGTATCCACTATACTGGCACCAGTGTGAACCCCGCACGTTCCATTGCACCAGCCGTCTTCGAAGGCGGTCAGGCTTTCACCGACCTTTGGATCTTCATTGTGGCTCCATTCTTCGGAGCAGCCATTGCGGCTCTCATCTGGAAAACAATTGCTTCTAAGGACTAGGGTAGTTGTAAAAAATATAAGGAGTGACGAGGTAATCGCCACTCCTTTTACTTTCTATATGCGTTTTTATAGTCGTACACCGAAAGATGTATTGAGGAACCAATCGTTCAGATTCCCTTTACTGTCGTCGTGACTATAGCGGTTGTTATAGAACTGCCCGAAGACATTGACGAAGTAGCGACCGAAGTTATAGCTTACCGCCACACGGGCATCGAAATTGACCGTCACACCACCGTTGAACGTCTTATCGCCCATCGGTCGTACAATACTCAGGCTGTTCTCCAACCATTCATCCCACTCCTCATTACTCAGATTTTCATCAAACATGTTGGGGTTTTCTAACAGATCTTCCACATTGGTTTTATAGTTGTAGGCTTTGATTCTGTTGACGAAGGTAAGCATCGGCATGGCCATCACGTTGACAATCCAACCACGAGCCGGCACCCAGTTGTAGGTATAACCAATACCAACACTTCCTTGCCACAACTTCACTTTACCCAAGCCATGCATCAGATAGATCAAATCGGCATTCGAGTTCGCAGCATAGTCGATGCGGCCGTAATAGTACATCGCTCCGGCCATCAGCGAACCGGCCGAGCGCTTCTGAATGAACGACTGCTTATAGGCTGCGGCATACGAGAAATGTTTGCCGTTGAACATATAATAGCCGTCAGCAATGAATGAACGCACCTTGATTGGCTCTTTGAGATACATCTGCCCCCAGTCTTCCTTGTTTGCCTCGGGGATGAGGTTGGAGTTGATGTCAAAGCGTGGATGGTCGTTCTGGAATGTGTGGATACGTAGGTTCAGACCATAGTTCTTGCCTGTCGAAGCAAACGAGAGATAACCACCTTTCTTCCCTCCGATTTTCTTCATGTAACCCAAACCATGTCCCCTGTAGCCTACCCATAGTCCGACATACTTCGACATCTCAGTCCTCAGATAAGGATCGGCACTATAAGGCTCACCAGCTATCTCGCCCGACGTATTCATCCTCACGATACTTTGGTTCATGTTGTATTTCATAACCACCTGCCAAGGTTGTTCGGGCACATCGATGTAGCGGCGATCGACACCCTTGACCGCCATCGAATCCATCAACTCTAATCCCTTGTCGTAGATTTTTGTCACAACATTCTGTGCCGACACCTGCCCACAGATGGCAAGAACGACGCAGATGATCATATATTTTCTCATAATACTGTTTTCGGTTTCACCCCTTCTGTGATAATTCGATTGCAAATATAAGGAAATTAGTTTAATTGTGTATTTATTTGATGGTTTAAATGATTTATTTGCATGAAAAATAGAAATGACGAATTTATTTTGTATCTTTGCCACCGTGAAATAAATATAATTCTTCGAAATCACGTAGTAAAGACATATATTTTATTAAAACGAAAGCCAACCTATTCACAATCGTGCAATCATGCAGCAAGTGAACATAAAACCTCGAAAGCATTTTCCACTTTCGGGGTTCATTTCATATCCACCCCTCGTTTTGTTTCTCCTAAGGGAAAAATATGTAACCCTTAAGGGCTGCAAAAACCACAATCTAGTCATTAGTCATTTCTGCTACAATGAATCTCATACCATTTTCATACTTTATTCATCTTTTGCTCTATTTTTACTCTATTATATCTCTAATTATAAACTAGAGATGAATTAGAGATAAATTAGAGATGAACTAGAGATATGATATGGAATAATATGAGAATAGTATAAAAATAATATGAGAATAATATGAGGATTCCCAGTTGTTTTTCAGCCTTCCGAGTAAGCGACAGACAAGAAAAAGGTCGCGATTGCGACCTTTTTGTTATCTTGCAGCTTTGTTGAAAGCCCAAGTGATGATTCCAGGTGTATGTTTACAGCAGAATTTCAGGATGGCGAGGCCTGTATCGCTGTAGAAGATGCGTGAGGCATATTCCTCCCATTTCTTTTTATCGAATACCTTCTTGTTGACAACGGAGAAGGGTGTGCCTGTGTTGATAGCGATAGCTGCATGATTGGCGGTGAGGAAGGCATAATAGATTCCCTCGGAAGTGAGTCGGTTGGGGAATCCGCCTGCATCACCAATCAGGATGATGTTCTTGCGAATGGGGTATTCTATGCTTAGAGGGATATAAGCACCCAGCGGCTTCTCGTCAGGACAGCCCATATCTCGCAACACCTTACGGAATATCTCGGGTGTGTTGACATAGCCGCCGTAGCCTTGTACGTCGCAACTCTCGTTGGGGAAACTGTAGTAGTAGCCCTGATGATAAGCACGCGAGAGGTTGCCCACGATGGCATTATCGGGTGACTTCGGTCCGTACTGTTCCATGCAGAGGATGCCGTGACTGGCATTCGGATTCAGATATTTGCGCTCCCGACTGTTTGCGCCATCGGCACCTACAAGATATTCGCAGGCTATCTGCCGTCCGCTCTTCAGCGTGACGATAATCTGCTGCCCACGCTCTTCAATGCCTGTCAGCACGTCATTGATGAAGGTGCCACCTGCCTTTTGATAGTGTTCCAGAAGTTGCGCGTCGAACGTTTTGCGTTTCACAATACGTATCTCTTCGGCCATCATGAAGTCGAGCACCTGTTCGCCTTCAATGCATAGCTTGAGGCGGAGCACGCTGTTATAGTCGTATTTGAAGTCGGGCAGCAGTCTCGACAGCAGTTTAAACGAGCGTGGTGTCAGTCCGCCACCGCAAATCTTATCTCTTGGAAAGGTAGCTCTGTCAATGAGTATACAGTCTATATTCCTTTTCTTGAGCAACAGGCCGCATGTCGATCCTGCAGGTCCTGCTCCGATAATCAATACTTTTGTCTGTTCCATATCTTTTGTTTTTGGTTAATTATTTTCCCACGCAGAATCTACTTTCCGACGCAGAATCTAATATCTGCAAATATAAATCATTGAAAATCATTTATATAACATTATTTTAGAGGAGCAAAAGTGACTCGGAGGGACAC
>CADBSN010000266.1 GCA_902797255.1 uncultured Bacteroidales bacterium
CAAGATGCGTTTTCCTAATGAACCTGAGTATCATCAGGCAGTAGAAGAAGTGCTTAGCACAATTGAAGACGAATATAATAAGCACCCTGAATTTGACAAGGTGAACCTTATTGAACGTCTTTGTATTCCAGATCGCGTTTATCAGTTCCGTGTTACTTGGATGGATGACAAAGGTCAGATTCAAACCAACATGGGTTATCGTATCCAGCACAACAACGCAATTGGTCCTTACAAGGGAGGTATTCGTTTCCACAGTAGTGTTAACCTCGGTATCTTGAAGTTCCTCGCTTTCGAGCAGACATTTAAGAACTCTTTGACTACTCTGCCTATGGGTGGTGGTAAAGGCGGTTCTGACTTCTCTCCACGTGGTAAGAGTAACGCAGAGGTAATGCGTTTCTGTCAGGCATTTATGCTTGAGTTGGGTCGTCACATTGGTCCAGACATCGATGTTCCTGCAGGTGACATAGGTGTAGGTGGTCGTGAGGTTGGTTACATGTTTGGTATGTACAAGAAGCTCACACGCGAATATAGTGGAGTGCTGACTGGTAAAGGCATTGAGTTTGGAGGTTCACTCATCCGTCCTGAAGCAACAGGTTATGGTACAGTTTACTTCCTCCGTGCTATGCTGAAGACCAAAGGCCAGACCATTGAGGGTAAGAAGGTGCTGATTTCAGGTGCAGGAAACGTTGCTCAGTATGCAGCTGAGAAGGTTCTACAGTTGGGTGGTATTCCAATGACTATGTCTGACTCAGATGGTTATATCTACGATCCAGACGGTATCGATCGTGCTAAACTTGACTACATCATGGAGTTGAAGCAAGTTTATCGTGGACGTATCAAGGAATATGCAGACAAATATCCTAATGCTAAGTACGTAGCAGGTGCTAAGCCTTGGTTCGAAAAGGCTGATATCGCTCTGCCATGTGCAACTCAGAACGAGTTGAACGAAGAGGCAGCAAAGGCATTGGTAGCAAACGGTGTGATTGCTGTTGCAGAGGGTGCAAACATGCCTACTACACCAGAAGCTATCCGTGTATTCCAGGCAGCTAAGATACTTTACTCTCCAGGAAAGGCAAGCAACGCTGGTGGTGTGTCTGTATCAGGTCTTGAGATGTCACAGAACTCAGAGCGTCTGTCATGGTCAGCAGAAGAGGTTGACGCTAAGTTGCTTTGGATTATGGAGAACATTCACGAGAACTGCGTGAAGTACGGAACAGAGGCTGACGGTTATGTCAACTACGTGAAGGGTGCAAATGTTGCTGGCTTCATGAAGGTGGCAAAAGCCATGATGGCTCAAGGTGTTATGTAAGATCATAGCAAAATCATATATAAGTTTTAAAACACGACAATTCATGGGTGTGCTGGACGAGTTTCAGCACACTTTTTTTATCTCTTTTCTTTTTTCTTGGTTGTTTCAGTTTTTTTTTGTTACTTTGCAAACAAAGAACAAAAGTTTAATAGATAAGGATATGAAACATAGGTCAATCACCTTCATCATGGGGCTAATGCTTGCCGTTTATGGGTGGGCTCAGCAAAAGGAAACTTTCATGCCCGAGGCTTTCCATATCAATGTGACGGAAATGCATCCAATGTCGTATCATGCACAATACGGGCTGAACGACTTCTCTCTCTCCGTTCGTAACGATTCAGCATTTGTCCTGATGCCATACTTTGGTGAGGCTTATGTTCCTTCGTTTGACTATCCGGGTCTGCATTTCGACCAGAAATACAGGGAATTCAAGGTGGCAACGACCAAGAAAAAGGATGGTGTCATTGTTACATTTTCAGTGAAACATGGGATTGTTGACCACCAGTTCACGGTGACAGCTTATCCCAACCATAAGGCATATATCACGGTCATTCCCAGCAATGCTCAGACTTGCTCGTTCGTAGGCGAGTGGTCTTCTGTGAGGAAGAAGAGGTTATAAATAGAAAAACGATCTATACTCATCGGCTTGATACAGCTGATACCAACAATGTTGCCCAAGGCAAGACGGTCGATAGCAACAATATAACCCATTGGACTTAACTGATGACATCCATCGCTCTGATTGGTACAGTGCAGTTTCTCTACAAATGATTCAGAAATCTCAGGATATAAAGTATTTGCAAGGAGTCGGGCCTACACGCGCCAGTCTGCTTGACAAGGAACTCGGCATCACTACCGTTGGCGAATTACTGACGTACTATCCTTATAAGTATGTCGATAAGACTCGTATCTACCGCATCAACGAGATCGAAGCCTCGATGCCTTATGTCCAGATTATGGGTAAGATTCTTTCGTGCGACACGATTGGTGAAGGGCGTAGCCGCCGTCTGGTGGCACGTTTCTCTGATGGGACGGGTGTCATCGATCTCGTGTGGTTCCAAGGCATTAAGTACGCACTCAAGAACTACGATTTTACCATTCCATACATTGTGTTCGGCAAACCTGCAATTTATGGTGGCCGACTCAATATCGCACATCCTGAGATTGAGAAAGTTGACCCTGCTCAGCCGTTCGATGGCGAAGAACGTAGCCGTTTCGTGCCGAACTACAACACTACGGAGAAGATGAAGCGGTCGGGTCTTAACTCCAGCGCGATGATGAAACTTACCAGTCGTCTCTTCGAACTGGCCAACGCTCCCTTCCCAGAGACGTTGACTCCTTATCTCATCGAACACTACCACCTCATTTCTTACGATGAGGCCATCCGTAACATTCATTTCCCACAGTCAGTTGAACTGTTGCGTCGTGCACAGGTCCGACTTAAGTTCGAAGAACTCTTTTATGTACAACTCAACATTCTTCGTTATGCTCGCGACCGCATGCGCCACTATCGTGGTATCGTTTTCCCACGTATCGGCGAAGCATTTAACGGGTTCTACCTGCATCATCTACCGTTCGAACTCACAGGGGCGCAGAAGCGTGTGTTGAAAGAGATCCGTAAGGACATGGGTTCAGGCCGTCAAATGAACCGTCTGCTACAGGGTGATGTAGGGTCGGGTAAGACCCTCGTAGCGCTTATGAGTGCACTCATGTCTGTCGACAATGGGTGTCAGACCTGTATCATGGCTCCTACTGAGATTCTTGCCGAGCAACATCTTCAAACCATTCGTGCCTTTTTGGGCGATATGCCTGTCCGTGTTGAACTGCTCACTGGTAGCGTGAAGGGTAAGAAACGTGCTACGATCCTCGAAGACCTGAAGACTGGAGCCATCCATATCCTTGTGGGCACACATGCCGTGATTGAGGATAATGTGGTGTTTTCGCGCTTGGGTTTGGCTATCATTGACGAGCAGCATCGCTTCGGTGTAGCACAAAGGGCCAAGATGTGGCAAAAGAACTCTGTGCCTCCACACGTCCTTGTCATGACTGCCACTCCTATTCCACGTACTTTGGCTATGACCCTCTACGGTGATTTGGATGTCAGCGTCATCGACGAACTGCCTCCAGGTCGAAAACCCATCTACACTGTTCACATGTTCGACAACTATCGTGACCGCATTTATCAGAAAGTACAGATGGAGATGAGTCAGGGGCGTCAGATTTATATTGTTTATCCGTTAATTCAGGAGAGCGAGAAGATGGATCTCAAGAATCTGGAAGACGGCTATGAACAGATCTGCCGTCGTTTCCCCAATTGTCAGGTAGGTAAGGTACACGGTAAAATGAAACCTGCAGACAAAGATGCCGAGATGCAACGGTTTGTCAATGGTGAGACCCGCATTCTTGTAGCTACCACCGTTATCGAGGTCGGCGTGAATGTCCCCAATGCCAGCGTGATGGTTATCGAGAATGCTGAACGTTTCGGACTTTCTCAACTCCATCAGCTACGAGGCCGTGTGGGGCGTGGAGCAGATCAGTCCTATTGCATCCTTGTGACCGACTATGAGATAAGTGTAGAGACCCGTAAGCGCATCCAGATTATGGTTGATTCTAACGATGGATTCGAAATAGCTGAAGCCGACCTACGGCTGCGTGGTCCTGGTGATCTCGAAGGTACCCAGCAGAGCGGCATGGCGTTTGATTTGAAGATTGCTAATCTCGCGTCCGACGGCCAGATACTCACATTGGCACGTGAGGCAGCTACTGCCATCCTTGACAATGATCCTGATGAACGTAATCCTCAGAACGACATCCTGTGGCAGCGACTTAAGGAACTCCGTCGTACCAATATCAATTGGGGTGCGATTAGTTAGTTGGCAACTCTAAACAGCGTTGATGGTAGAAAGGAGTTTGTGAAGTGAACACTCCAAGATGTATAAATAATGGCGTATGGCGAAAGCTATACGCTGTTTTTTTGAAATATCGGCATAATTTGCAATAATAATACATAATACATTATACAATATAAATTAATTTACTATCTTTGCAATGCAAAATACCTGAATCATGAAGAAAATCTATTTGTTCCTTGCGACCGGTTTCCAGGAAACCGAAGCCATCGCTCCCGTTACCGTATGCCGTAAGGCAGGGTTGGACATCACTACCGTATCTATCACGGGCGATTTACTTGTTGAGAGTGCCATGGGCGTCACCGTTCAAGCCGACATCCTCTTCGATGAAGGCGATTTCAGCGATGCCACAATGCTTGTCATGCCTGGGGGTATGCCTGGCAGTACTAACCTTTACGACTTCGCACCGTTGCGCGAACTCATCATGCAACATTACAAAGCCGGTAAACCTTTGGCTGCCATCTGTGCCGCACCCCTTATCTACGGACGAATGGGTTTGCTTAGAGGCGTGAAGGCTACCTGCTACCCTGGTTGTGAGGATGCTTCGTGGGGAGCTATCATCACAGACAAGGCTGCTGTGACCGACGGACAGTTCATCACGGGTCATGGCCCTGGTGCAGCCCTTGATTTTGGCTATGCTATCGTGGATTATATCGCAGGCCCTGAGGTGGTGAAACAGGTGAAAGCAGGAATGGTATGGCCGTATTAAAAGAGCCCCTCCTCACTCCCCCCTTAGGGGGAGAGTTGTTACCGTCAGCAGTAATTATTGTGGCTGGTGGAAAGGGATTGCGTATGGGAGGCGACATCCCCAAACAGTTCCTTATTGTGCATGGGAAACCTATCCTGATGCACACCATCCAGCGGTTCTATGATTTCGATCCTACGATGCAAATCATCGTGGTGCTGCCGAAGGATCAGCAGGACTACTGGGACGGGTTGTGTCGAGAGTATGGGTTCAAAGTGCCGTTCATTGTGGCTGATGGTGGAAAAGAGCGCTTCCATTCCGTGAAGAATGGTTTGGCAAAGGTGAAGGCTGAGGCTGCCTTGGTAGGTGTGCACGATGGGGTGCGACCCTACGTTGCCATTGATGTCATCCGCCGTTGCTATGAAGCTGCTGCTATACACGGAGCTGCCATCCCAGTTACGGATGTGTTTGAAACTCTACGCCACTTAACACCCAATGGAGGTAGCCAGACAGTACCTCGTAGCGAATACCGACTGGTGCAGACTCCACAAGTGTTCCAGACAGACCTATTACGTAAGGCCTACGAGCAGGATTTCACTTCTGCATTCACTGACGATGCCTCAGTTGTTGAGGCTCTTGGACACACCATCGTCCTTGTTGAAGGCAATCGTGAGAACATTAAGATAACAACAAAAGCCGATTTATGACATCTCGTTTCACACTCCGACCGACAGCCATTGTGCTCATCTCACTGCTGCTAGTGGGGTGTGAACGTCTGTTCAAACCTACCGAAGCCGACCTCTCGGCATTTGGCGAATATGTCTATCGGCTTGACACTTTGCAACTGTGCGATCAGTTCCGTCAGGTGTTAAGTGCCGATACTGCTCGCGATGAGGTGATGTCTGCCATCCGCCAATACTACAATGATAAGTTAGAGAAAGACCGCCTTTCTTTCTGGTTCACACGCTTGGGTGTGGAAGATGACGCAGACGACCTCTTAGCTTATCTTCGTCGCGAAGTGCCTTCGGCTGGCCTCGATTCGAACGCATTCCGATTGCCAGAGATTGCCCAAGACCTTCACGTGGTGCGTCTGCGTGCTTTCGATTCACTCGGCATTGATATCAATACCCTGCTGCCACGACTCGATTACAATCTTACACATGCCTACGTGCGCTATGCTGTGGGACAGAGATATGGGTTTGTTAACCCTGATCAATTGCTGAATAAGCTTGATCATAAAACTGAAGGAAAGGGCTATACGCGCTTGTTCGATTACGAGGTGAAGACTCTCGACTATGAGGAAATTGCGCGTCAACTGTTGTCGGATAACCGTATGGACTACCTGCGTCAATCTGCACCCAATGACCCTGTCTACACTGCATTGCAGCAACGGTTGGCAACCACGACCAATGTTACAGAACGTCACACATTGGCTGTGAACATGGAACGCTGTCGTTGGCAAATCAAAAAACCACGGGCTGATGAACGCATGGTGCTCGTCAATCTGCCCTCGCAGCAGTTGTGGGCAGTTTGTCCTGACTCTGTGCTCAGCATGCGCATCTGCTTCGGCAAGACCCGTACCAAGACCCCTTTGCTGCAAAGCGAGATTACACGTGTGGAGGTTAACCCCGACTGGATCATCACGCCTAACATTATCAAGAACGAGGTGTCGGTTCATGCAGGTGACTCCGCTTACTTTGCTCGTAACCGCTATTACATCGTGGACATGAGTTCTGGTGACACGCTCAATCCTGCCCATGTAAGTGTTAGTCAGTTGAAGTCCGGACAACTGCGAGTCGGACAGCGAGGTGGTGCTGGCAACTCGTTGGGACGCATCGTGTTCCGATTCCCAAATAACTTCTCCGTCTATCTGCACGATACCAGCAACCGTGGTGCCTTCGAACTGGCACAGCGTACTCTCTCGCATGGGTGTGTGCGTGTGCAGAAACCTTTCGACCTCGCTCTTTTTGCTATGCCCGACATGGAAGAATGGGATGTGGAGAAGCTACGTCTGTCGATGGATATCAAACCTGAGACAGAACGGGGTAAGAAATACTTGGAAGAACATCGTGAGGACCACCGTCCCTTCTGCTTGATTACCCATCGTGCAGTAAAACCTACGCTACCGCTCTACATCGTTTACTACACGGTCTATCCTAATCCTGAGAGTGGTATAGTAGAGTTCTGGCCAGACGTCTATGGCTATGATGCTGTCATTACCTCTGCCTGCCGTCGCTGGCTGCTTTAAAAATGAAATATATGAAAAGAATAAGTTGTTTGATAGCAATGCTGCTACTGGTGGCAGGCGTATCATCACAAGAGAAAAAGACATTCACCATCGTGAAGGAAATCCCCATCACCAGCGTAAAGAACCAGCACCGTAGTGGTACCTGTTGGGACTTCGCCACCTTGGGATTCTTTGAGAGCGAGTTATTGCGCAAGACAGGAAAGGTCTACAACCTGTGTGAGATGTTCGTGGTCAATAAAGACTATATGGATTGTGCTACCCACTATGTGCGCATGCATGGCGATAGTCAGATTACTGAAGGAGGTTCGTGCGACGATGTTTTGGAAGTAATTAAGCTGCATGGTATCTGTCCAGAGGAGGCGATGCCAGCACCTGGTTCGCTGCAAGGTGACTCGCTGGCCAATTTCAAGAAGTTCTCCCCAGAATTGGAACGTACCATTCGTGCAATCGTTCAAAAAGACGCCAAAGAACCCAAAAACAATTGGCGTGACAGCGTGCAGGCCGTCATAGAACGCTATGTGGGCCGCTGTCCAGACACATTTGTCTATGAAGGCAAGACCTACACGCCCAAGACATTTGCTGCAAGCCTTCCCCTTAACCTTGATGACTACGTGAGCCTGACCAGTTACACCCATCATCCATTCGACCATTGGTATATCATCGAGGCTCCTTACAAATGGCGCTTGAAACCTAGCTATAACATCCCCATCGAGCAACTGATGGAGGTACTCGATCGTGCCCTCGATGCTGGTTATACGGTTGCTTGGGGCGGTGATGTGTCTGGTGACTTTAAAAGAAATGGATTGGCAGAATTACCCGATGGCATCATTCCTAACCAGCAGCTGAGACAGGAACAGTGGGACAATTGGCAATTCACCTATGATCACGTGATGCTCATCTACGGCAAAGCTGTCGATACACACGGTAAACAGTATTACATGGTGAAGAACTCATGGGGTGAGACTGGCGACTACAAAGGTATTTGGTACATGTCGCGTGACTACATGACGCTAAATACTACCTATCTGTTTCTCAACCGTCATGCTTTGTCGAAGTCGCTCCGCAAAGCA
>CADBSN010000267.1 GCA_902797255.1 uncultured Bacteroidales bacterium
CCGTGATATAGGAAACTGCTGTTCATGATTGATATTTATAGTTTGGTCGCTACAAATATACAAAGAATAGCGGTTTCCTTCTTTATGATGCTATTGCATCACTCCAAATGTCGGATGAACCAGAAAGAAACGTTAAGGTTTCAAGGCAGAAAATCTTAAGTAAAAGGAACATACAATCTTAAGTAAAAAGGACATAAAATCTATAGAAAAAGCTGTTCGAAAGGTTCATAAAACCAATTGCGTTTTAGCGATACTTTTGACCATTAACTTTTTTTCTATGCTCCAATAACCCACCATTATTGGGCGGTAACAGTGGGTTATTCGACGATAAGGCAGGGTTATTGAGCGGATAAAATGCGAGGGGACGGCCCACTCGGACCTCGTGACCCCTTTGCTCGGAGCAAACGCCACGCCTGCTCGGAGCAAACGCCTCGTTTGCTTCCTTTGGGTTAATTGACTACCTTAAACGACAAAAAGCAAGAATGTTATCAAGAAAACTCCCGTTAATTGCAGAAAAATAGTAAATGGTAAATTGTCGAATGGTAAATGGACAAAAATGCGTGGAAACTGAGTAAAATCGAAGTTTAAGCCGAGCAAAAAACAAATTAATTTGATTTTTCGAGGCGTAGCATTTTGCGCAAAGCGAAATAGTTTGTATCTTTGCCACGAATAAACTAATTAATTACCAAACTTTATAGTTATAATCGCTTATGAAACAAATTTTTACTTTTTTTCTGAGTGTCATGATGCTGACATCGCTTGGCATGAAGGCACAGTTTCAGGCTGATGTTCACGATGTTCAGCGCTTTAACTGGACTGAGGGAACTGATGTCGACTTCAAACTCTCTGAGGTGGCTGCCCAATTGCAGTGTACACCTGCTCAGTTGGTGGATGCGCTCGACGAGCGTGCTGCCAATTCTGATGGTAATCCCAACAAATACAGCACGGATGGATTCTTTGAACTCGAGACCTCTACTGTGGCTTACACTTTCCACAGCGAGCAGTATGGTGGCTTCGAGATGACAAAGGATGGTGACTTCTGTTCTTGGGACAATGCGAATTCCATCTGGGGTGTCTACATCCACGATTGGGACATTACTGAGGACCGCCTGTCATTTACGGTTTGTCAGGTTCCTTCGAATGCATTCCCAAAGGGTGTGACTGCTCACGGTATCGTGTCAATCAACCTGAACGGAGGCAAGGCTACCTTTGAGTTCACCTTCACGGTGGATTATCCGGAGGGAATTGACAAGGTGCCTCAGACCGACCTCTCAAAGTTGAATATTGTGGGTGAGACTACTTACGAGATTACACAGGAACTGAAACAAGCCAACAATGAGTGGGGGTCGGAAAATTATTGGATTCCTCTCAACGGAGTAGCTGATGCACTGGGTATGACCAGCGAGTACATGCAGCAGGTGTTCAAGGATATGCTTCATGTGAAGACTTTCAATGAGGAAGCGAACGACTGGGGTGAGTTGTCCAACAACGGTGGTGCTGTGCCTGCTCCAGGTTTCTACTTCTGCGGAGGTGTGAAGTTCGAAGGTGAGGAAGAGGAAAGCATGGAGTGTCGCAACGGTCTGTATCGCGACAACAACATCTTCTGGATCATGGGTATGCAATATGTGGACGACGATAACGGCCAGTGGCTCTATTGTGGTATCGGCCAGACGCTCAATGCCATCAAGCCTGGACAGACCCGTTATGGCGATGTTTACTTTGTCTATGGCGATAATGCTTACATTTTGCATCTCTCGCTCACGATTCCTAACATGACGCCAATTACTGACTTGACGAAGGTGGGTGGACAGATATGGACAGTCGTGAATCGTGACCCACGCAAGACTTGGAATGAACTCGAATATCTTGACCTCAATCTCGACTCTATCGCAGCACTCTTCACCACTCAGATGGGTAAGGCTGTGACACCAGAGGACTTCGTTCTTACCGGTAATAATGCTGCTGGTGGTATCACAACCAGCTATACCGCAGACAATAGCGACGAAAACCATGTTCACGGCTTCTGGATGACACCGGAGGGTATTGTGCAGTCGTACAGCGATGCTTCCTTCTATGTGAACTACTACGATGCTGATGCTCGTATGGGTCTGGGTAATAAACCAAATGCCTTCAACGGAGGCGAGATGTGTACAGGTTCTCTCTATTTGGTTGTTGACGGTACTCACTACTATGAGGTGAAGGTCAACATGTCTGTCATGAATCCTCAGTACACCTTCGAGGACTGCGAAATTATCGACTACAACATGATCGTGAAGCTCGTACCTTCTGCTTCTGCATGGGAAATCGGCCAGACCTTCATGCAGGATGCCGAGATGCTATTGGGCAATAGCGGAATCCTCTATGGTGTGGATGCCAGTGGAAACATTACTACTGCTTATTCTGTCAGTGAGGCAACGACTTACGGAGGCGGTGGTTTCTGGATGTCGGCTGAAGACGAAAACCATTATGCTTACGCAGCAAGCTACGCAGGTGATGGCGCATTCGCTATGTGGTACTATGAGAGCTATATCCATTGGTTCACGGTACCCGGATTCCGTCAGCCAGGCGAATACTCAACAGCTGTCTTCTATATTGCAGACCTCTGGAACGGAAAAGCACTCAAGCTCAATGTGACCCTGAAGTTCGTCGACAAGATTGTGGAAATCAAACCTGTAGCACAAGAAGATCTCACACTCAAGGCACGTAATCCTAATGGTGACGACTTCGACGAGGTGGCACTCAACCTCAGCCGTTGCTGTGAGGAACTCGTTTGTACAGAGGACGAACTCTTGGAGAATGGTGAATGGAAGGTTGTCGACACGATGGGCGACCTCGTTGCTGCTAACTTCGACGATATGTATGGCTTTGCATTCAACGAGAAGGGCGAAGCTATCGAGGACATTGAACAGGCTGTCTTCACGCTTGGATTCATCGACGGCGGTATCCGTTCATGGGTAGTTGACGATGCGAATGTCAACAATGTCTACACAACTGTTCTCTACATGGAGTACAACAACAAACTCTATGCATTCAACATCACCATCGGTGAGGACGATTCAGCTGTGAAGGGTATCGATGCCGACCCAGTGAAGAACAGTCGCATTTATGACCTCGCAGGTCGTGAAGTGAAGCAACCAACCAAGGGACTCTATATCCAGGATGGCAAGAAGTTCTTTGTGAAGTAAGCAAGGTATTATGAATGACGAAGGGGTGCCAATCGGTACCCCTTCATTATGTTTTATCCCATCTTTAGCAGGCTGCTGTCGCCATAGCTGAGGAATCGGAAATCATGTGCGAGTGCATAGTCGTAAATCTTTCGCCAATTGCCTTTCACAAAAGCGGAAACAAGTAGCAACAGCGTGCTCCGGGGTTGGTGGAAGTTAGTCACCATCCACTTCACGATATGGTATTCATAGCCTGGTGCAATGATGATCTGTGTCGTGGTATGGAGTGCCTTCAGTTCGTTCCGATCCATCCAGGAGAGGATGGCTTGAAGAACAGACCCACCCCCATTCCCCTCCCTGCGAGGGAGGGGAGTAGATGCTTCCTCATACGGTTCCCATTGCCCTACATGCAGCTCTTCCTCGGTGATATCGGGGTTGCGCAGTATCTTCAGACCGATGTAGTAGAGGCTTTCGAGGGTTCGGACGGAAGTAGTTCCAACTGCGATAGCTTCGCCTCCATGCTGGATGAGTTTCTCGATGGTCTGTCGCTTCACGACGATATATTCAGAATGCATCTCGTGGTCGCCTATCTCTTCACTCTTTACGGGTTTGAACGTGCCAGCACCTACATGGAGGGTAAGTTCTTCACGGTCGATGCCTGATGCGTCGAGGGCTTTCAACACCTGATCTGTGAAGTGTAATCCTGCTGTTGGAGCAGCTACCGAACCCTTAATCTTGGAATAGACGGTTTGATAGGTTCGCTTGTCGCTTTCTTGTGTCTCACGGTTCAAATAGGGTGGAATTGGGAGTTCGCCTATGGCTTCGAGAATCTCGGAGAAGGTAAACCAGGACCCCCTCTGTCCTTCGGACTTCCAAGAGAAACGAACAAGATGATTTGTGCCTGTGGCATTGAGCGTTTCATTTGGGAGACGTTCGGCGCAGAAGGTGATGTTTTCACCTTTGACTTCAATTCGACGACTCAAGACCCCTTCCTTCCAACGTTTCAAGTTGCCAATCATGCAAAGCCATTCCACAGAGCCTGTCTGTGCAAAGTTCTGCTGGTATTCGGCAGGACTGAATGGCTCCATGCAGAATACCTCAATGGTGGCACCTGTCTCCTTTTGGAAATGCAGTCGTGCCTGAATCACTTTTGTGTTGTTGAACACCATCAGGGTGTTCTTCGGAAGATGTTTGGGGAGGGAAGTGAAGACATCTTCGCTCACCACACCTTTATTATAGATAAGTAACTTGCTACTGTCGCGTTGTGCCAATGGAAATTTGGCAATACGCTCGTCGGGTAAGTCGTAATTATAGTCGGCAATATGTATGTTCTTCGTTGAAGTCATAATATGTATTTTATTTCTTTGAATTCATATTTCCTGATGCTTCCATCATGTTGCCTGAGCACCAGATGTCCCATCGGCTCTACGTCTACAATTGCTGCCTGAAAAGCTTTTCCGTTGGGTTCCTGATAGGGGAAGAAGCCCTCACGACGATAGAGGTGATGCATGTATTCTGCCTTTATTTTTTCACTCTTTGAGGCTTTCAGTTCTTCATAAAGTTTCGTGAACTGATTGACGACGCTATCAAGGATGGTTTGGCGGTTGAAGGTGAAGCCTGTGATTTGTGCCAGCGACACAGGGTTGGGAGCATCGCTCTTGAACTCCGTCTGATTCACGTTGATGCCTGTTCCGATGATGCAGTCCTTGATGGTGCTACCTGTCAGGTTGCATTCGATGAGGATTCCGCATATCTTCTGATTATTCCAATAGATGTCGTTCGGCCATTTGATGGAGATGCCATCTGTGAGGTCGTTCAGCGTTCGAAAGACTGCAAGTGCTATGGCTTGTGACAGCACGAACTGATGGGTGGCTACCAGAAACGTTGGATGGCACACGAAAGAAAACGTGAGGTTCTTTCCACGTTCACTCTCCCAACTGTTGCCTTGTTGTCCACGTCCACCTGTTTGGAAATCTGCTTCTATCACCGTCAGCTCGGGCAATTCGATACCTTCTTGGAGCAGTTCTTTCACATAAGTGTTGGTCGACGTCACCTCGTTCCGGTGTATCCGTTTAATGTTCATATCAGATATGTCTCAGACCCCCTATCTTTTGCTTTTAAAAAACGCTTTCATCATCTCTGCTGCCTCGTCTTCCAACACCCCTTTGACCACTTCTGTCTTGGGATGCAAAGCCTGGGGTGCATAGCGCATAAAGCCTCGTTTCTCGTCCGATGCACCATAGACCAACCGTCCCAGTTGCGACCAGCCGATAGCTCCTGCACACATCACGCAGGGTTCCACCGTCACGTAGAGCGTACATTGGTCCAGGTATTTCCCTCCTAAGTACTCTGCTGCAGCTGTGATGGCTTGCATCTCGGCATGAGCTGTCACATCGTGAAGTGTCTCTGTCAGATTGTGTCCACGCCCGATAATCCGTCCGTTCGACACCACTACAGCTCCGATGGGAATCTCATCGTCCCTAAGTGCTGCTTTCGCTTCATTCAGCGCCTCACGCATATATTTCTCATCGTCGTTCATACTTCTCATCTCTCACCTTTCACTTCTTTGAATTCGATATACTCTCCCTCATCACTTCCAAACACTTTCTTCACAGGTTTGGCATTTGTGGGATGGATGATTGTGGCTTTCTGCTGTTGGCTGGTGCCAGACGGTTTGCCATGAAACCATGACACAATCTTGCGCTTCAAGCGCTGAAACCACCGATACACTTGTATCAGCACCATGATGGTTTTGAGGAGATACCTGAAAATTTTAAGCATATTCTTTTCCTTTCTTAATTCCTGTAATGATGCTCATAGCAAGATACGTGCCAATACATCCTGCGACGCCACGTGACAGCATCTGCCACAGATTTTCGTTGATGACACCGCTAATAGCACAAGCAATCAAAATGCAAGCACTCAGAATTAAGAAAATATACTTCACCTTGTTGTCTGCCCATGATTTGTTCTGGAATTTCAGCGAGAACATCGGTATCTCGCACACCAAGAGCCAGCAGAACAGAATCTCGAAGGCTAAAAGGAACGGAGCATTGAAGCGGTAGGAGGTCAGGAACCCTTCGCTACTTGAAATCAGCGCAGCCCAGAAGATGGCATTCGCTGGGGTTGGCATACCGATGAAGGTTGTGTGCTGACGTTCGTCGATGTTGAACTTCGCCAGTCGCAAAGCCGAGAAAGCAGCCATGATGAAGGCCGTACAAGGCATCACGTTAAACCAGAACGAATTGTACATGATTTCGGGGTAGTAGACCTTTCCGAACAAGATGAAAATCATCGCAGAAGGAGCCACACCGAAGGTCACCACATCTGCCAAAGAGTCAAGTTCCACACCCATCGGTCCTGATACCTTCAGGGCGCGAGCTGTCATTCCGTCGAAGAAATCAAAAAAAGCACCCAAAAGGATGAACAGGAATGCTGTGGAAAAATGATGATGAAAAGCTGCTCCTGTGGCCAAACAACCGCAAATTAAATTGCAGCAAGTAATGATATTTGGAATATGTTTACGCATGATTATTTTTTTTAGACGCTAGACTTTAACCTTTAATCATGAATTCTTAAGCCTTTCGCCTTTTTATTTCAGTTTCGCAATCAACGTCTCGTCGCCTACTGTTGCCTGACCCATCTTCACCAGAATCTCAGCATCGAGCGGCAGATAGAGATCCACACGCGAGCCGAACTTGATGAAGCCCATGTGGTCGTCGATGAAACACTCCTGACCCTCTTCCGAATAGGTCACGATGCGTCGAGCCAATGCACCTGCAATCTGACGGGCCATGATGTCTTCTCCGTGAGGTGTACGAATCACTACCATCGAACGCTCGTTCTCTTCGCTTGCTTTCGGGAGGTATGCCTTGTGGAAGTTACCGTCCTCATGCGTCACCTTTATTATTGTGCCCTCACATGGAATCCAGTTCGCATGCACGTTCGTCAGACTCATAAAAATCGAAACCATCATCCGTCGGTCGTGGAAATAATCTGTTTCCTCCACCTCTTCAATCACCACGATGTGTCCGTCAGCTGGAGCTACGATTGACTTTGTTGTAGGTCCCTGAAACATCCTGACTGGGCAGCGGAAGAAGTTCAGCAGGATGGCATAGATGCCGATGCCTGTTGCCATTACTCCATAATAAATCCAATGTGACCATGTAGGACCGATATTGTGATCAACCAAATAGAAACAACTCCATAGCAACACTACGAGAGCAAACCCAGTAACAAGCAACGTGTACTTACCCTCATCGTGCAATCGGATCTTATTTCTGCGCTTATTGTGTATGATTGGTTTCTCTTTTTTCTTTTTCATAGCGCAAAGATACACAAAAAACATGGAAAATGGAAAATGAAAAGTGAAAAATGTGCATAACTAAGTCAAAAAAACGACCAGCAAACACCTTTTTGCCCCTTTTTTTGTTAAAAAACGTAGATTGTAATTTGTCAAATAGTAAATTTTTACTACCTTTGCATCCGCATTTCGAAAAATTGCCTCTGCAGTTCTAGAAAATGCTATAAGGTATTGTTCTATGGTGTAATGGCAGCACTAGGGTTTTTGGTTCCCTCAGTCCAAGTTCGAATCTTGGTAGAACAA
>CADBSN010000268.1 GCA_902797255.1 uncultured Bacteroidales bacterium
GTTCTCACGGGTGATTCCTGTCTACAACCGCCCTGATACGGCAGAACATTATATGCGTAAAATCATGCCCAAGAAGGTAACAGCGGGTGACTATGATGTCAAGTGGAAGACTCCTCGGTTCGATGTGAAATTCTATCCAGAGGGTGGCTATCTGCTTGAGGGAGAAAAATGCCGTGTGGCCTGGGAAGCAATGAACGAGCAACTGGAACGATTGAATGTGCGAGGCGTACTGCTTGAAGATGGAGAACCCATTGATTCGCTCTTGCCTTGTCATGCAGGAAGAGGTGTCTTTACGATTACACCCATGCATGGAAAGAAATATAAGGTAAGATTTATGTTTAAGGAACATAAATTCGACTTTGACTTGCCGAAAACGGAGGAAGAAGGTGTGCGACTGTGGGTTGAACAAGACGAAGAAGGAGTGTATTTTGACGTAGCTCAGAAATTCAACAAGCCGAGGAAACTGACACTAAATGTCTATTGCAGGGGGAAAAAAGAGACCCACTCCCCACTCTCCATTGAAGGACAAGAGTTTAAAGCTATCCCTTTAGAGGACCTGAACGAAGGTGTGAACCAAGCTGTGGTGGTTGACTCGTTGGGCAACGTGTATGCCGACCGTCTGTTTTTTGTAAACAAGTTGTATGAATCGCAGGCAAAAGTGCTTATAGTAGATGCCAACAATCATCGTTATGCTCCTTTGGAAAAGGTACATATCAACCTGATTGCGACAGATGCGCATCAACGTCCGCTGAAAAATCAAACATTCTCCGTATCGGTTCGAGACGCAGACCAACTGGATGCTTCGTTTGCATCGGGTAATATCATGACCAACTTGCTGTTGGAATCCGACCTCAAAGGGTTTGTAGAGAATCCAGACTATTATTTCGAAGCAGATGACGAGCAGCATCGGCAGGCACTTGATATCTTGATGTTGGTACAAGGATGGCGACGCTATGACTGGCGGTTTGTGGAGAATCCCGAGTACTTCAACATAGATTATCTGCCTGAGCAGAAAATGTTGGTCTACGGTCGGGCTTTTCCGCTCCGAAAAAGTCTGTTCGGCAAGGATAAGGGGAAACTTCAGATTACCTGTTCACTAATCAATGACAAAGGTGAGATGGAACCAGAGATACCCTTCCTCTACAGAGGTGTGACAGAAGCCGATTCCAGCGGTTACTTCCAATTCGTATACGACCCGTTCTATGGGAAAGCTAAACTACAGCTGCGTGCCAAGTATGTGAAAAAACTGGATAAGAAGAAATACGACCTTGTGACACACGACCCAGAGATCTTCATTCGTAAGCAGTACTACTTCCCTCAGGCCCTGAAGGAATATTCGTGGTACGAAACACATTTGATGGATATCATCAAAGACAAGCATGTCACATGGGAGGAACGGCAGAAAGACATCTATGCTTCGGAGTGGATTCCGCAGGTTATTATCAAACAAAAGAAACGCGTGCACATCCAACTGCAGAAAGACCGTCCTGTTGCACAAATCGATTTCCTCGACTTTGTGAACGACATGTGGGACCAAGGTTACTACAATGCGTTCAATAAATTGGACGGTCGCAACATCACTCTAATGGAAGCGCTATCGCATATCAACGACTATGTAAGGATGCAATACGAACTGTCGGAAAACAATTATGAAATCAGTGAAACCTATTACAACTGGTCAGCACTATCGAACAGCCACTACCCCAGTACCTTAGATAATGCTGACGCGACGAAGCTCAAGACCTATTCGTTTATGGACCATTTGAAGCGAATTGACATCGTGAGCGACGCCCCTCGCCGACCTACCTCGTTCGAGCATGAGCATCAGGACAAGGTGATTCCATACACCATTCCCCAACTCTCCTCGACCATCTCTGGCAGTTATTCTGGAAACTCCTCCAGCTACTCATCCATCACTTCGCCCTCATGGGGCATTTCTAATCAATACTCAAGCACTCCTGTTGGCATCGATGCATACATCAACATCGTTGCGACTCCCGACAGCCTGCCTCGCATCATTTTCGGACGAGAATACAACTTCCAAGGATTCAGCAAGCCTGTAGAGTTCTACAATCCCGACTACAGCAAGGCGCGTCTGCCTGAGGTCAAGGACTACCGACGTACGCTGTATTGGAATCCGAATATGACAACAGATAATTTCGGACAAGCATCAATTGAATTCTACAACAGTTCAACCTGTACTTCCATGGATATCTCGGCAGAGGGAGTCACTCGCTACGGAGAGTTTCTGGTGGGTGAATAAAGTTGAAAGTTGATAGTTGAAAGTTTAAAGTTGATAGTATAAAGTTTAAAGTCAGTTATTTAAGTTTATAGTTTAAAGTTTTTTTCGTATTTTTGCAGACGAAAAAGATATGAATATGAAGATGAATGACGGAAGAAGACCTTTGATACTGATTTCGAACGATGACGGTTTCGA
>CADBSN010000269.1 GCA_902797255.1 uncultured Bacteroidales bacterium
GTAACTCTGGTCCAATGTACAGGGAGCCAGTACCAAAGAGAGCTTCGTATGAATTGTGAATCCACCCAATCAGTTTGATGTTCCCTAATTTTGACCTACATGCAGCTAAACGGACTGATAATGGAGCATGAACACCGATAATTACATTGTATTCTCCCGCTATCAGTTCTTTTACCAGTGCGTCTCTTTTTTCTGATGGATATGAACTATACGCATAGAGGTTAGATGTAAATTTTGTCTGTGGTAAAATCTTTCGATAAAGATAGCTATAGGTTTTGCAAATCAGTTGCTTCCATCGCGGTGTTTCCGGATATTGAAAGAAACGATAATGAATGTCTGCTTCTTGCAAATTATATAATGAAGTGTCTTCCTGCTCTGGCTTATCAAGTGTTACGATAGTGACGTCATAGTCTCTGGCCAATTCCTTGGCAATTACTGCTGTAACTCGTTGTACACCGCCAAACGAGAAGATGGAGTCTGTCAAAAATCCTATTCGTTTCATATTCGTTCGCAAAAATACGAAAAAAAAATGATGGTTTCAAAATATTTTCACTATATTTGCACAATAATCTGTTATAATGAATAAAAAGTAGTTTGTTCTATTAGAGAAGAAGGATGAGGTTAGCGTTTTTATGTAATAACATGAAGTCGCTTAATGGCGTGGAGCGTGTTCTGTCACAGAGGCTAAATCTATTGGCAGACAGTGGACTTTATGACGTGTATCTGATTACTTGTAATCAGTATGGTGCTCCTTTGTCTTTCCCCATTTCTGAAAAAGTCCATCATATTGATTTATCCACCCGTTTCTTGCTGCGTTGTTCCTATCACGGTCTCTTTCAGTATTTTGATCGATTTGTAAGTAAGAGGAAATATATTAAAGCAATCTGTCGTTGTTTGGAGTCTATTAGTCCTGATGTTATTACCTGTGTAGATCAGCATGTAGCTGATTTAGAGGCTGTTATGAAGGTTAAGGTCGACGCAGTAAAAGTGGTAGAGTGTCATAGTGGGCGTGCTGCGTATTTCTCAAATCTGAAAAAGATGAATCACACCTATCGGTTTTATCTTGGTAGTCGGTTAAAGAGTAAGTTGGTGCGTGCCATTGAAAGATTTGATAAGGTTGTGGTGATGACTGAGGCCGAAAAGTATGATTGGCATATGGATGAGCGGGTTGTGTGTATTCCAAATATGCTGGCCTACTATCCTGATGATGATGCTATTTGTGTCCATGAAAGTCGCTGTCAGGTTATTAGTATAGGTCGTTATGCCTATCAGAAAGGGTATGACATGTTGATTGAAGCTTGGAAATTGGTTCAGCGACGTCATCCACAGTGGAAGCTGCACACATACGGTAGTTGTGACGATGGAGCCGGTGGTTATGAACAACTTAAGGATACAATAGAAAAATGTCATATTCCGAATGTCTTTCTTCATACTGCCACTACCGATGTCTTTGGCCAGTATATGCAAAGCGACCTCTATGTCATGTCATCACGTTTTGAGTCGTTTGGCTTGGTGCTGATTGAAGCCATGTCATGTGGCTTGCCTGTGGTCTCGTTTGACTGCAAGTATGGTCCAAGTTCTATTGTAGACGATGGTTATACAGGCCTGTTGGTTCCTGTAAACCAAGTTGCTCAATTGGCTGAAGCTATTTGCTCTCTAATAGAGAATGATGATAGACGCCGTGAGATGGCTATTAATGCCCGCCGTGAGTCTGCGAAATACCATCCCGATCACATTATGCCTCGTTGGCATGCCTTTTACGAATCTCTTGGAAAAGGACGTCCCATTGGTTCATGATATGATCCATCGAAAAGCGTTGGATATTTATGGCAGCCTTCTTTCCCATTGATCTTCTTGTATCTTCGTTGTCAATGAGAGAGTTGATTCCATTTGCCAATTCATCGATGTCCTCTGCTTTACACAAGATACCGTCAATGCCGTTGTTAATGATGTCCTTGGGTCCGCACTGACACGCAAAAGCTACTGGTGGCAGTCCCGTAGCCATAGCTTCCATCAAGACCAAAGGCAGACCCTCGAAGCGCGAGCTGAGCACAAAGATGGCGCTTTCGGCATATTTTTCACGGATATTGCTGACGGGACCATGACACATCACTGCATCTTGCAGTCCCAATGCCTCGGCTTGCGCTTGATACTGCTCGCGATTACCACCGCCATAGATGTTCAGTTGCCAGTCGGGATGCATTGCAAATACCTTTTTCCATGCTCTGATGAGTAGGTCAAACCCTTTTTGATATGTATATCGTCCCACAGCAATAACTTGCTTCTGGTCATAGTTTGCTGATGGGCCATTCATGATGGTGATGGGGTTGGGTATGACCTGTAGGTTGTCCTGTTTATGCCACAGAGCAGCATCCTCGTGTGTCAATACGACAAAGCGGTCTAGTTGACTCACCTTTTTGTCTAACTGAGCCATCCATCTACGGGTAATAAACCTATTGATAAAGTCTGGCAGGAAAATAAAATTTGCCTCACGGTATTTGTATCTTCCAAAATGAATCTCTCCTACCTTGGCGCTACCGTCCTTGATATCACACAGGAAATTGATTTCTCTTCGTA
>CADBSN010000270.1 GCA_902797255.1 uncultured Bacteroidales bacterium
AATTACATTATTCTTATGGACAAGCAACTCAAGAAAGTTCTGGTTCTCGGCTCTGGCGCGTTGAAGATTGGTCAGGCTGGAGAATTCGATTACTCAGGCTCGCAAGCCCTCAAAGCTCTTCGGGAAGAGGGTATCAGTTCTGTTTTGGTAAATCCAAACATCGCTACTATCCAGACAAGTGAAGGTATTGCTGATAAGGTTTATTTCCTCCCAGTAACACCTTTTTTTGTGACTGAAATTATCAAGAAGGAACGTCCTGATGGCATTTTGCTAGCATTCGGAGGACAAACAGCACTGAACTGCGGTACAGAACTCTATACCAACGGAACACTGAAAGAATATGGTGTACAGGTGCTTGGTACTTCTGCAGAGGCAATCATGAACACAGAAGACCGCGACCTCTTTGTAAAGGAACTCGACAAAATCAATATAAAGACTCCTGTAAGCCATGCTGTTGAGAATATGGAAGATGCGTTGAAGGCCGCACACGAGATTGGATTCCCAATCATGATTCGTTCGGCTTATGCACTTGGAGGTCTTGGTAGCGGTATCTGTCCAGATGAAGAGACATTCAAGCAGATTGCTGAGAGTGCCTTCACTTTCGCTCCTCAGATTCTTGTTGAGGAATCACTGAAGGGTTGGAAGGAGATTGAGTTCGAAACAATCCGCGACAAGAACGATCATTGCTTCACAGTGGCTTCAATGGAGAACTTCGACCCACTCGGTATCCATACAGGAGAGTCAATCGTTGTAGCACCTACTTGCTCATTGACAGATGAGCAGGTGAAGATGCTGCAGGAGCTCACCATTAAGACCGTCCGTCACCTGAATATTGTGGGCGAATGTAACATTCAGTTCGCATTCAACGCAGAGACCAACGACTATCGAGTAATCGAAATCAATGCTCGTCTGAGTCGTTCATCAGCACTCGCATCAAAAGCAACAGGTTATCCACTCGCATTCGTTGCAGCTAAGATTGCTCTTGGTTACACTTTGGATCAGATTGGCGAAATGGGTACACCTAATTCAGCATACGTAGCTCCATCGCTCGACTACATGATTTGTAAGATTCCTCGTTGGGATCTCACAAAGTTCTCAGGTGTAAGTCGTCAGATTGGTTCGTCGATGAAGTCAGTCGGAGAAATCATGTCGATTGGTCGCACGTTCGAAGAAATGATGCAGAAAGGACTTCGTATGATTGGTCAAGGTATGCATGGATTTGTAGGAAATGATCACGTGAAGTTTGATAACCTCGATGAAGAACTGCAGAACCCAACCGACCTGCGTATCTTCGCAATCGCACAAGCTCTTGAAAATGGCTATAGCGTAGAGAAGATTGAGGATCTGACGAAGATTGATGCTTGGTTCATCTCAAGACTGAAACATATCGTTGACTTGAAACACAAGTTGCAGGCACTCAACTCATTGGAGGAAATCAGTGAAGACTTGATGCGCGAAGTGAAATCGTGTGGATTCTCTGACTTCCAGATTGCTCGCTTTGTGCTGAAGCCAACAGGTAATATGGAACAGGCAAACCTTGAAGTGCGTAAGTACCGTAAGGCGATGAATGTATTGCCTGCTGTGAAGCGCATCGAAACCGTCGGAGGCGAACATCCTGAACTGACCAACTACCTCTATATGACTTATTGCACAACAGGCTACGATGTGAACTATTATCACAACGAGAAATCTGTTGTCGTACTGGGTTCTGGTGCTTACCGTATCGGTTCATCTGTAGAGTTCGACTGGTGCTCTGTGAATGCCATCAATACTGCTCGTAAGTTGGGCTATAAGAGCATCATGATCAACTATAACCCTGAGACCGTATCGACCGACTACGACATGTGCGACCGTCTCTACTTCGATGAACTGTCGTTCGAGCGTGTGCTCGATGTCATCGACCTCGAACAGCCTCGTGGTGTCATCGTCAGCGTGGGTGGACAGATTCCAAACAACCTCGCCATGAAGCTCTACCGTCAGGATGTACCTATCCTCGGTACCTCACCAGTCAATATCGACCGTGCTGAGAACCGCGATAAGTTCTCGGCTATGCTCGACAAACTCGGCATCGACCAGCCAGCATGGCGTGCATTGACTTCACACGAGGATATCAAGGAATTTATCAAGGAAGTAGGTTATCCTGTATTGGTTCGTCCATCGTATGTTCTCTCAGGAGCTGCGATGAATGTATGTTACTCAGACGAAGAACTCGACCGCTTCCTCAATATGGCAACAGAGGTTAGCAAGGACTATCCTGTAGTTGTGAGCCAGTTCATGCAGGATACAAAGGAAATCGAGTTCGACGCTGTAGCACAACAAGGTGAAATCGTAGAATATGCAATTTCTGAACATATCGAGTTCGCTGGTGTTCACTCTGGTGACGCAACACTCGTATTCCCAGCACAGCAGATTTATTATTCGACGATTCGTCAGCTGAAGAAAATCAGCCGTCAGATTGCAAAAGAACTCAATATCTCAGGTCCGTTCAACATCCAGTATCTGGCAAAGGGTCAGACCGTTAAGGTTATCGAGTGTAACTTGAGAGCTTCACGTTCGTTCCCATTCGTTTCTAAGATTCTGAAACATAACCTCATTGAGACTGCTACACGTATTATGCTTGATGCTCCATACACCAAGCCCGATAAGAGCGAGTTTGACATCGACCGTATCGGTGTGAAAGCAAGCCAGTTCTCATTCGCACGTCTGCAGAATGCCGACCCAGTACTTGGTGTTGATATGAGCAGTACAGGTGAAGTAGGTTGTTTGGGTGACGATATGAACGAAGCCCTTCTCAACGCTCTCATCGCAACAGGCTATCGTCTGCCAAAGAAGTCTATCTTGATTTCTTCTGGTGGTGCCCGTGGTAAGATGGATTTGCTCGATGCATGTAAGATGCTCACAGCTAAGGGCTACGAAATCTATGGTACTCACGGCACCGCTAAGTATCTCAACGAGAACGGAGTGCCAACGACTGTTGTAGCTTGGCCAGACGAAGAAGGTGCAAATGTGCTCGAAATGATAGCACAACACAAGTTCGATCTCATCATCAATGTGCCAAAGAACCAGACGAAGCGAGAGCTGACCAACGGTTACAAGATTCGTCGTGCAGCCATCGACCACAACATCCCATTGATGACAAATGCTCGTCTTGCAAAGGCCTTTATCGAAGCATTCACAGAGAAGAGCCTCGAAGACCTCCAGATCAAGAGCTGGCAGGAATATGTATAATGTGGCATAAATGCCAGAAGCTGAACAATAACCCAGCCTTATCGTCAAATAAGGCTGGGTTATTTCTGTCTAAGGTTGGGTTATTGCAGAATAAGTGTAGTTCGCTGATTTAGGTTGTACACTTTTTCCCCTACGTGGGACCGTTTGATTCCCAGTGTGGGACTGATACAGTCCCAGAGTGGGACCAATCGACTTCAACATTGACCATTCGACCATTGTTCATTGACCATTCACTTCGTGCAAAATGCTATCGCTCGGCATAGTTCAAATAAACTTGACTCTGCACTCGCTTAATCGCATTTTTTACTGATGCGTCATTTTGGGGGATGATTTGATGAAAAATATAGAAAAAACACTTTTTTTCAAAGACCTAACATAATTTGCAAAAAAAAAGCTTTTGTAGATATCTGTAGGATTGTTTTAGACTTCCAAAGACCTAACACAAGAGGTAACATAGACCTAACATAGACCTAACATTTACCATTAACCATTTACTTTTCACTTTTTCACTCCTTGAACACGGATGGCACGGATTTTCACGGATTATTTTTGACAAATATAATAAAAATACTTCTTCAGGTCGGAACTGTCGTTCTTGATGTATCAATAGTCCGATGAATCTTGTGAGCAGGCTCCCAATTTTCATCTGTCATTTGCTCCATCCATCCCTATGGGATTACGACCATCGAAGCAAAGATATTAAAAACTATGTGCTCTCTTCTCCCCATAGAGGAGGAGATGCTCAAAGAGCAGAGGGGGCTTCTTTAATATCTTTTCTTTTGCTCAGGTTATTATCCCAAAGGGATTGATGATGAGATGAGAGCGGTGCCTTAGGAGCTTGCTCATAGAGGAAACCATTTCAGCTCGACATCAAAGACATCTGTCTTAACCTAAGCAAAAGTATCTTTATTATCTATGTTCATATTCGTAAGATTAGTAAGATTCGTGTTCTTTGACCCTTGACTCTCGACTTTTTATGTTAGGTCTTACGTTAGGTCTATGTTAGGTCTTGTGAAAATACGCAAAATATTTTTTTTCAGTGGCTCTTTTATCCGTCAAAGAATCTGCCTCAACCCTTGAACTCTGGTTCTGGTTCCCATACCAGTCGAGAGAGAGCTAGTTGAAGGAGAAACTTTTTGAACGGTAAATGGTCTTTAACCTTTAACCTATAACCTTTAACCTTTATATCTATCAACTTTCTCCCTGTTTTATTTGGAAGATATCTATTATTGTTGTATATTTGCAAACTGAAAAATGCGATTAAGCCTTTGTGCTGCTTTCTGCAAATAACGTGCCGTTTTTACATGTTATCCAATAATAAAATGTAAAATAGTTTGGAGCTTAGTACTAATTTTAGTACCTTTGCACGGAAAAATAAAGGTTATGGGTTCAAAAGAGAAATTAGTAGAACGATTCAAGAAGAAGCCCAAGGATTTCACATACGAGGAAACCATTGCACTTTTGGCACACTTCGGATATGAGGTTCATAATAAAGGTGCGACTTTTGGCTCTCGTGTTAGATTTAAGAATGAAACAAAGGGTGTTTATATTGATATTCATCGTCCGCATCCAGGCAGCATTATGAAGGAGTGGATGATTAAAGCGATATATCAACATCTAAAAGAGTATGGTTACATAAAATAATTTGAGATATGGATTTTTTGGAGTATAAAGGCTACAAGGGTAGCGTTGAGTATAGCAAGGAAGACAACTGCCTGTTTGGAAAAGTTCAGGGAATGAGCAAGGCGCTGATTCTTTATGAAGGCAATACACTCGAAGAATTACGAAAGGACTTTGAAGATGGCGTTGACAGCTATCTTGAAGCTTGTAAGGCTGATGGTGTGGAGCCAGCAAAGCCATATAGCGGAAGATTGAACCTGCGAATGTCGTCAGAGCTGCATTCACGTGTGGCTGCCTTCGTTGCAACTACTGGTACAACCATCAACGACTTTATCAACAAAGCCATCAAAAACGAACTGGAGCATGTTGCTGTTGTATAAGATGGCAAGTGTGGTGGAGATGCAGGTGAGTGGGGATATGGAACTACGGATTCACGAATACACGGAAACAAAGCAAGTGGTGCTAGTTATGCTGGCGTCACTTGCTTTTCTACGCATGGTATGTCCTTTTTTTATTTGTCGAGTATGATTAGCTTGAGATAGTCTTTAAGACGTATCATATATTTGCTCATGCGGTTCTGGGAGTCGTTGATGAGGAGGATGGTTTGGCGACCGTCGTGAAGCTTGGGGCCTAGACACATGCCTTCGTAGTTGGCATAGTTGATTTGACCGATGCGGATGTGGGTGCGGAAACTGGTGATGAGTTGCTTAGCGACGGGTTGGGTAGGGGTCTCGGTTGCGGCAAGGAGGGCTTCGTGACTGACACGATAGAGTTTGTTCTCGACGATGCTGCCAAGGATTTTACTGGGGCTGTAGAGAAAGCGCTCCATGATGATGAGACTACCGTCATCCATAGCGATAATGGCTGGTAGGCCGTTTGCGTAGAACTTGGTGCTGGGCTTGTGGGCCTTGCGTGGTGGGTCAAGGCGGTAGAGGTAGTGACCATCGGGCTGGAGGTCTTCACCGAAACTTTGTAGGTGAACCATGAGCGGGTCGCTGTCGATGTCGCGTTTCAGGGCTGCTTCGTTGGCTGTCCAGAAACGGCGGGTCGTGTGGTTGTAGGTAAGGGCCTCGAAGCCGTTGTTGCGTGCGATGTTTTCGGTTGAGAAAAGGTCGGGCACGTGGAGTTCACGTCCTGTGGGCTGTCCGTCCATGCTGAATTCGCGGATGCGTTGGTCGGCTTCGTTCGATAGGAACAGGGTACCGCCATCATTGCCTGGAACATAGCAGATGCCCTCGATGTCGAGTTTGGGAACAGAACGGGAGCCACTGCTGACTCTGTTGTAGCTGACATGGCGTATCTTTCCCTTATCGAGGTTGATATCGACACGGAAGAGGTAGAATCCGTCGGTCGAATCCTTATCACTCACCACAGCAAAGCGGTCATCTCCCAGCCATGTGATGCCGCTGTAGTTGCCTGGCGGAATGCCCATGCGGCTGATGTTCATCTGTCGGCGCAGGGTTTGGGCAGTTGCTCCCATGCAGAACAACATGAGAGCAATGCCTATAAGCCATAATTTGTGAATTATACTTTCTACTATGAACTTCTTCAACTGACTATCAACTTTCAACTTTAAACTATCAACTTTATTACAGACTTTCAATGATTGCAACCAGATGACGCCACACCATCTCGACAGTTGGAATGAGTAGCTTCTCGTCAGGAGAGTGCACTCCACGAAGTGTAGGACCGAAGCTAACCATATCGAGTCCTGGGTATTTCTCAGAGAAGAGTCCACACTCAAGACCTGCGTGGATGGCACGTACTTTCGGTTCCTTGCCGAAGAGTTCCTTGTATTTCTCAACCGTTAGTTGCAACAATTTGGAGTTTGGATTGGGTTTCCATCCAGGATAACCTTCATTGATGAGAACGTCTGCTCCAGCTAAAGAGAATGCTGAAGCAATCACATTACAAACACAATCCAGTTGACTCTTGGTACTACTTCGCTGACTGGTTACGATCTTAATCTTACCCTCTTCAGGCATCTTGATGCTGGCCAGATTGGATGATGTCTCTACAAACTGAGGGATGTCTTGACTCCATTCGTACACACCGTTATGAACAGCATTCAGTGAAGCAATGAGATTCGTTGCTGTGATGTTGCCGATAGCCGTTTCTGGTAGCTCAACGCTCTCCATCGTGAATTCTGCATTAGGTTCTGTTGTGTGATACTCATCTTGGATTTCGGCTGCGAAGATATTGAAATCGCTACGGATTTCGTGTTTCTGAACTTTTGGAATGGCAATAACAGCTTCTGCATGACGAGGAATCGCATTATGGAGATTTCCACCGTCAATACTGCAAAGGAAGATGTCGTATTTATTATTGACCTGATAAAGGAAGCGAGCCAATAGTTTGTTGGCATTTGCACGATTTTTGTTGATATCGTCTCCAGAGTGTCCTCCTGTCAGTTTGTCGATTACAACCTTAACTGCCGTATAACCCTCAGGAATGCTTTCTGCATAGTATTCAAATTCAATCTCGGTATTTACTCCACCAGCACAACCTATGAAAATCTCGCCTTCGTCTTCACTGTCTAGGTTAATCAGGTATTTTCCTGTCATGAATCCTGGCTGGATGGCAAATGCACCAGTAAGACCTGTTTCTTCATCACGCGTAAAGAGACACTCTATAGGTCCGTGCTTAATCGTTGTATCGGTGAGGACAGCCATCGCAAGTGCAATACCGATACCGTCATCTGCGCCAAGCGTGGTTCCTTTGGCACGCATCCATTCTCCGTCGATATATGTTTCAATCGGGTCGTTTGCAAAGTCAATCTCTCTGTCGCTTGTCTTCTCGCAAACCATATCCATATGTCCCTGTAAGATGACAGTCTCTCTGTCTTCCATTCCTGGTGTAGCAGGTTTTGCGATTAAAACATTACCGGCTTCGTCTGTTTTGAACGCAAGATGGTTCTTTTGAGCAAAGTCTTGCAAGTAAGCAATTATCTTTTCCTCGTGTTTCGAAGGACGAGGCACCTTGTTGATTTCTGCAAAGTAATCAAATACAGCTTTTGGTTTCAATTCCATAATATCTAAACGTTATATGATTTTATGATTTGTATGTGAATAAACGTTATTTTCAGCATAAATACCCAACTTTAGCCCGAAAAAATCGAACTATTTCATAATAAATTCGTATATTTGCAAGCAAATTTACTAAATAATGTTTGAACTAATACTCTTTACAGCAATAATTGTTGCGATTTGCGTTGTTTTTTTGTGTATAAACATCGTATTGAAAGAAAAGGGTGAATTTCCGAAGACACATGTGTCAGCAAACAAAGCTTTGAGAGCACGTGGAATAGGATGTGCACAAAGCCAAGATCGAATGGCAAGAATGGAGAACCCGAAAGCTGTAAAAGAAGTTGAATAAAAGATTATAAAAATCGAATAATCATAAACAAAAATGAACATCAAGAAATTTTTTTCAGGAAGTCTTGTAATGGTTGCATTAGCAGCTTTGATGACTTCATGTGAACAGAAACCAGCAACCCCTGTGGAGGTTGAACCTAAAGAGGAAGTGAAACCAGAGTTGAAGATTGCCTATGTGCTCATTGATACATTGACAAGTCAGTACGAGTATTATAAGGATGCAGCCGACAACTTCCAGAAAAAACAGGCAAATGCTGAGGCTACCATCAATGAAAAGGGAAGAAACTTCTCTGCGCAGGTACAGGAATTCCAACGTAAGGTACAGTCAAACGCAATTACACAGCAGCAATACGAGAGTGAGCAAGCTCGTCTGCAGAAACTGCAGCAAGACATAGATGGTCTTCAGGCTCGTCTCTCAAATTCACTTCAGGAAGAATATCAGAAAGAGATGTCTGCACTGACAGACACCATCAAGAACTTCATTGCTTCTTATGCAAAAGAGAAAGGGTTTGACTTTGTGCTTTGTAAGAGTAGCGGTATTGATAACGTGCTCTATGGTGCACCTCAATACGATGTGACGGATGAAGTGGTGAAGGCTTTGAACAAACGTTATGCGAAGTCTTCAGAGAAGAAAGAGAAAGATGAGAAATCTGAAGATAAGAAAAAGAAGTAAAAGACGTAAAAAAAAAATAAAAGGTGTGGCCTCGTAAAGAACCACACCTTTTTTAGTCACTACAAAAATTTGCTTATTCTGCAACTGAGTCAACTGCAGCAGTATCAGCAGCAACTTCGCAAGTGCAAGGGTTCTCACCACATGAGCAAGAATCACAAGCGCAAGCACCACATGTTTCCTCACAAGCTGTAGAATCACATGCAGCCTTTTCTGTGTTACCATTCGCACATGAAGCGAATGACATTGCTACTACTGCAACGAATGCAACTAAAAGCTTCTTCATTTTCTTTTAAATTTAATTGTTAAACGTAATTTGTTTCTAAAACCGCTGCAAAGTTACGAATTAATTTATGATTCACAATTAAAAAAATGAAAAATATTTACATTTTTATTTTAAAAATGTGATTTTTTGCTGATTAAAGCATCTTTTCTTACTTTTTTTGCCAAAGTTTGAAGTCTGAGAAGCTAACCCAAGCAGAGTTGTTACTGTATGTCGTCTGGAAAATTCCCACACGAAGGGTCTTTCCTTCGAACTGCGGAGCATTCACAGGACTTGATGGCATATCAGTCCATGTCTTCCCATCACGTGACGTGCGAGCATAGATGAGATTACCTTCACGCTGGAGTTGTAAGTATGGGTCGTAGTTCCATCCTTGCTGATTGTTCTTCTGCGGACGTCCACGGAAGATGGTTGTGAGCATGTTTCCGCAATTATAACCAGGGAATACACCCAACTGTACCAACTGCTGACGATTCTCGCTTTGAGGATAGATAATCATGAGTCCTCCTTCGTTATAGGCAGGAGTGTTACGACGTTCTGAGCCCATGAGATCTTCCACTTTCACCTGTATAATGAAGTCACCTTTCACTTCTTTATACATCATGGGCCCGTTCACTTTGGGGTTTCCGCTTGCGTTGAAGTCTGTATCCGCAGATGTGAGTTTCAAGATTCCGTTTGCTGCTTCATATTTTACGTTATTGTTTGTAACATATTTTCCGTCCCATTCGTGGAAGGTCTTGAAGTCATCAGTAAATGTCGTGAAAGCATTTGGGTCAATAGTAACAGTCTCATAGTAATCGGCTAAAGTCTGTCCATCAGAAATAGAAACCATGATACGCTGTTCTTTCTTTCCGTCTACGGCAAGCATCGCTGAAGAACTGTTAGAGGGTTCGGATAGGATGCTCGAAAGAATGGCTGTCTTTTCGCTTGAAATCGAATAGCGGAAGTTGAGCTGTCCAGAGTGGAGAGGCTTTCCTGTTTTATTTGTTACAGTCACCTTAATAATATTAGGTGTGACAACTTCTGTCTTAATCGCTACATCCTTCAGGTCTATCTCAATGCGATCCTGAGTATCCGACTTATACTGATAGTCTGCTACGACTTCCTCTGCGCTGAGGCTGCGGTCGTAGAGGCGGAGTGA
>CADBSN010000271.1 GCA_902797255.1 uncultured Bacteroidales bacterium
CTTTTGCGTGCCTTTTTTGTGTATTATAACTTGTACGTCAGAACTGGAACATGCGCCAGCGGTCTGCCACACGCTCGGTGGTGTTGGTGACGGGGGTCTGGTTCTTGCGAAGCTTCAGGTCGCGGGCCTTGTCGGATACCTGCTTGGTGAGGCGGTCGGAAAGGTCACCGAAACTGATGTCGCCATACGATTCACCGATGGCCTTCAGCAGATAGTAGGTGAACAGGCCATGACCCTCCTCGGGGTAGCCCTGAGCGGTCTCGTTGCCCTGTGCGGCAGAGAATACCACCATAGCACCATCGCTCAGCGTAGCCTCTTCGGCATCGACTTCCACACCACGCAGTCCTTCGGTGACGCCCTCGCTGTCGCGGTTCACACCACTGAAGCAGGCATCCAGGAAGACGCTGGTCTGGTTGAAGGCCATGTTGCCCAGACGGCTATAGAAGTCGTCGAGCGAGATGCCGCGCTGGGGAGCAGTGCCGCGCACATCGGTGGGCAGGAGGTAGGCCTTGTAGTTGTCCTTGACATCGGGCACACCATGACCGGCATAGTAAACGATGAGGTTTTTCTCCTCGCGGTTGGGAATCTTCTCGAGCCAGTCGCCGAGTTCCTCTTCCAGAATCATCTGCTTGGTGGCATCCTCGCTGATGTGGATGTTGGCAGAGGGTATGCCCAGGGTCTTCTTGCAATAGTCGCCAAAGACGCGTGCATCGTGGATGGCGTAGGGAACGTCGGACACGAAGCGATAGTTCTGGTTGCCGATGACGAGGGCGTAGGTATTGGTGCGACTGAAGGTGTTGACGGGGATAATAGAATCGACAGAGGACGTCATGTAGTCGTAGTCAACGGCAAAGGACTTGACGCCCTCCTTGATGGCCGACGGTGCAATGCCGTACTCCGAACAGTTCTCCTTGTTGATGTAGGAGGGCAGGCGCAGGATGTCGCCGGCATAGAGCGAGTGGCGCACTTCGTCGTCAATCTCCACCTCGCTGGCGAATGCATGATGGCCGAGCAGGGCCGTGGGAGCCACTTCGAGCGACTTGATGCCTGTGCACGAAACGAAGGCCTGCACGCCTACGCGGCAGTGGTCGGGAATCTTGACAGTGGTCAGAGCCGTGCAGTTGGCAAAGGCGATGGTCTCAATCTTCTGCAACTGCGTGGGCAGGGATAACATGCGAAGGCGTGTGCAGTTCATGAAGGCTCCCCACCCTATCTCCTGAAGATTGGTGCCGTGGAAGATGACCTCCTGCAGATCGGCACAGTTGGCAAAAGCACAGGTTTCTTTAGTGGTGCGGCGGGCACCGAGTTCTACACGCTTCACGGAGAGGCGTTTCTTGCGCCAAGGAGCCTGCCGACGCGACAGATCGTAGTTTTCGATGACTGCGGAATAACCTTTCTTATTCACATTCTGTATGGTGAGGGTGTAGCCGTCGAACTTCCATTTAACGTCTTCACCGCATGTGCCCTCAGCCTTCTGCGCCAATGCGGGCAGCGTGAGGATGGCCATCAAGGCCAGGATAATATGTCGTTTCATGTTTAATGTTTATGGGTTATGGGTTATTGAAGGGTTATGGATTATTGAGGGGACTGGTTTATTTGCCGAAGCGGTAGGTGAAATAGATGCGATTGATGGTGGTATTGAACTTATAGGAGTACTCACCATATTCGCTCTTGGCTATCAGGTTTTTGTACTTCAGGTTGCCCCAGCGGTGTTCGTATCCGAAACCGATGCGCCTCCAAGTCATGTTAAAGCCGAAGGTCTGGTAGAGGTTATGTCCCAGCAACAACTGATTTTCGTTGAGCCTGTCGGATTCTTCAGTCCCATCAGAGCTGACGTCGCTGTCTGAATCGCCAAGCATCAACATCATGGCCACATTATATCCTACATGGTAATAAACATTGAACTTGACAAAATGTAAGCCTCTGGCATCCTTAACGTACGTGAACGGAGCCAATGTAAACGATGGGCCAATGGACATTCCGTAGCTGATGTCGTACTTTTCCAGGTTCCAATGGGAATAGCGGCGATCGCCCTTGCTCACACCCTTTTCGTTCTTGAAGTCGAATGTTGCCTTGCTGTCATAGACGCCCTTTTTATCGTCATTCTCGCCGGGCTCAGTGCTGTAGTGACTGACACTGAGGTCGATACCGGTGAAGTCGATGTTGAACTGGAGGGTGTTGGCGATGGGTTTGTGAAGTTTGATGTTCTTACCTGCCATAATGGATGCACCCCAATTGTTCGTAAACTTAGGGGCTTTTCCCTCTTTGTAGGCGACACCGGTTTCGATATACTTTGCCTCCTCATTATTTTTCTTGAGGAGGTTGTATGTTGCTACCGGGTCAAGCGTAGCCTTCGTGTGATAGGCAACGTTGAAGAAACCGTGATTTTTCCAAACTTTATCAAAGTGTGCTGCCGTAGCCGTACGACTGGTCACCGCCTGCTGCGTACGGACAATGTCCTTGATGGTGGTGATTTCCACTGAGTCCTCTTTCCAGTCGATGTTCGCCTTGCGACTGTCCGTGTCCTGAGCCATTGCAGCAACGGCAAACATCGAGAGGACAATTGTTGCTAATTTCTTTCTCATAATCCTAATATTAATTCATAATGCATAATTCATAATTCACAATTCATAATGCATAATTCATAATGCATAATGCTCAATTCTCTGCATCCGGATTGATGACCTTTACACTGCGACGATCAACCACCATGTCTTGGTCGGTGCGTTGGATGTCGAGGAGCCATTTTTGGAAGTCGGTGTATGCCAACGAATTGGGATGCTTGGGGTCGTTACGTTTGTCCACACACTTGGTGAAGGGGTTGGGCGAGAAGATGACCACCAACTGGAAACTCTCTTCGTTGCGCTGCGTGCTCAGCGTGTAGTACTTGGCACTGGGGTCGATGCTCTTGTCAAAAAGTGTGTAAGGATGGCTTGCCTTGACAGGGAAGCGGCCGAGATTGCCACGACTGTCGTAGGGCAGCAGGCAATAGACCTCCTTGAAGGCCTCCACCATATAGATGGCCAAGTAGCCGTCAACAGGCGTCTGGAAGTCGATGAAGAAACGCTCCTTCTGCTGGAACCGCGTAGTGGCCTCCATTCCGTTGGCACCACGACGCTGAGTGACCCAGTTGACACGGATGCTCGACTGCACAATCTCGCGCGCCGTGCCCCATA
>CADBSN010000272.1 GCA_902797255.1 uncultured Bacteroidales bacterium
TCTTGCTCGTACCATCAACACATCAGTAAGTACCCTCATCGTATTGCTCTGTATCTTCATCTTCGGTGGTGACAGCATACGTAGCTTCGCATTCGCGATGATTCTTGGTGTTTTGATCGGAACCACTTCATCACTCTTCATTGCAGCTCCAACAGCATATCTCGTTCTTGGACGCAAAATCAAGGAGGACGAAGTTAAAGAATAAAGATTCACAAGAAGACCCTCCGCTGTGAGGGTCTTCTGCTTTATATTTTTGAATAAAATTATTATGCATTATGAATTATGCATTATGAATTAAATACACAGCACATTATGGAACAGAAAACAAAAGTAGCAGTCATTGGTTACGGTAACATCGGCCGTTATGCTTTAGAGGCACTTGAAGCCGCACCTGATATGGAGTGTGTTGGTATCGTTCGTCGTAACGTTACAGAACCTACCATCAAAGGATACAAGGTTGTAAATGATATTCGCCAACTGGGACAAGTCGACGTAGCTATTCTGGCTACACCAACACGTAAGGTTGAAGAATACGCAAAGCAATGTCTCGCTTTGGGCATTAATACCGTTGACAGCTTTGATATACACACAAAGATTGTTGACCTTCGTCGTAGTCTCGACGCAGAAGCAAAAGCTCACGGAGCAGTCAGCATCATCAGTGCAGGATGGGATCCAGGAAGCGACTCCATCGTACGCACCCTTATGGAGAGCCTTGCACCACGTGGCATCAGCTACACCAACTTCGGTCCAGGACGCTCTATGGGTCACTCCGTAGCAGTACGTGCCATTCCAGGCGTTCGCGATGCCCTCTCTATGACTATTCCTGTCGGCACAGGCATCCATCGCCGTATGGTCTATGTAGAATTAGAAGAAGGAGCAGACTTCAAGACCGTAGAAGCTGCCATCAAAGCCGACGCCTACTTCGTAAACGACGAAACGCATGTGATGCAAGTACCATGTGTAGACGATCTTAATGACGTAGGACATGGTGTGAATCTCGTACGCAAAGGAGTATCAGGCAAAACACACAACCAACTCTTTGAGTTCAACATGAAGATCAAAAACCCAGCACTTACCGCACAAGTATTGGTCAACATGTGTCGTGCAGCTCTTCGTCAGCAGCCCGGCGCTTATACGATGATAGAGATACCAGTCATCGACATGCTGCCAGGTGATAAAGAAGATATCATTCGTCACCTTGTATAGCATTTATGTACTTTTGGGTACATAATTCACAGAAAATAAAAAAAAACGGCAAAAAAACAACAAAAAGTTTTGCCGTTTTATTTTTATACATTATCTTTGCCATGTAATATGAACTATTGGCATTAATAACTAAACAAAACGTATATGAAAAAACTATTACTCTCAATCCTTGCGTTAGTAGCAGTATCAGCTGCTCAGGCACAAAACGTTAACATGTACATTGGAGTTAAACCTACTTCAGACCTCGAAAACATTGAGGTAACTCTCTACGTAGATAACGATGTTGACATCATCGGTCTTCAGGCATCATTTGAGCTTCCTACCGGCTTGACAAAAGACAACTATCAGTACGACGATGAGGAAGAATTGTATTTCCAACAGACAAATCGTACCACTAAGAACCACAAAAAGAACTCAAAAGACTTATTTAAGGCCAGCAAACCAAACGACTTGTCAGTTAGTATCGTTTCCGATAATGGTAGTAAAATCAAGGAAACCTCAGGAGCAATCGGTACCTTCTGGTTCGATGGCAGCTCACTTGCAGACGGAACTTATACAGTAAAGATGTACGATGCATGTGTATTCCCAGATGCAAACTCACGTATTGATGCAGCAGGTCAGCACACACCAGACCAGAGCGCTGATTACAAGTCATTCGAGTATGAATATCAAATCATCATTAAAGATGGTACTCTGACAAGTGGCATCAACAACATCACAGTTGCTAGTAAGGCAAACGGCATCTACAACATTGCTGGTCAGCAGATGAATGGCCTCCAGAAGGGCATTAACATCGTTGACGGACACAAGATTTTCTTAAAATAAGGACCCTCTCCTGTCTCCCTTAAATGGAGATGATACAATAAGTGCTCGAACAGCAATGTTCGGGCACTTAGTTTCTCTATCCGTATCTCACAAAAAACAAATGATATTACTTCCAATACTTTGCCAATGAACCGTTAGGCTTGAGGTAAGGTTGTAGGATGCTTTTATCAAGGAATATGTATTCTAACTTGTGTCCTATTAACTCGACTGTGGGAATATAAAAATTGAGCCCTTTTTCTGTTATCTCGAAACTGGCTGATGGAGTGACCTCATAGTCATAGTCGGTCTCTTCGGGATGTAGCTTGCGAAACTCTTTCATCATCATTGCGGAAATGGCCTCGTAGTTCTCATTGGTTATCTCGAATAGATCCTCTATGGTCAGCAACTGACCTGTTTTGCTATCGAATATCAGGTTGGTAGCTGTATAGAAAGTATTGCCAATTTGTTCTAGTTTTTGAAGGAAAAACTGAAAGAAAGGGATGTCACTCATTACAGGATTGTAGAGAGAGTCTTCATCTAATCCTCCTGAATACTCGAAATACCATCGGAACAGATGTTGACGATTCTCTCGCTCGGACGGATCGATTAAGCCAATAAAGTCATTCAATTCATTGAGTGATCTTATTTCGAACTGTCTGGTGATGGCTTTGTAGTCTTTGTCTCCTTTGATATATTTCATGCCTATGGTTTGACTAAGAATAGTGTCACGAACTGCAATGAGAGCTTGATGGTAATTAATGGGCGCTTTGCTGATATCAGGCAGTTCAAGCCTTATGAAATAGCTAAGACTTCCATACTGGTCAACAAGGGAGCATCCGCCTGTCTCTTTAACATTAACAAACATTGTGTGGGTTAGACTCTCTTGTGCTACTGCTGGTAACATGGTAATGAAGGTCAAGACCATTGTTATTGATATTATTTTTCTAATCGTTCCCATCTTTAATACTTAATTAGATATTAATGTGTTATTTTGTATCTATCCCCATGTAATATAGACCATGAAATAACATAAACCCCGATAATCAGACATCGACTATCGGGGTTATCTTTACTTCAATATTACTTTTTGCCAATCATTACTCATGGAGGCCGATGGTATGACTGTAGGGGTCTGCATCTTTCCGTTATTGATGATGACACTACGTTTTTTTACGTTATCAGTCACGTATTCAGATAGCTCTCCCAATGGGACCTGTCCTTTATGGTCACGCAGACATTTCAAAAGATAGTAGGTGAAGATGCCGTGATGGAAGTCTTTGTCACAGATGGCCGTTTCGTCGCCTGTTGCAGCAGAGAATACAAGCAGTTTTCCTTCTGGTGCAGTTTCTTTCACTTTGATGGCCACACCTCGTGCCGATGCCAGCATCTCTCCATCGCGTTTAGCACCACTGAAACATGCGTCTAAGAAAACCACTATCTGTTGTGATGGAACTGAGCTAAGCGACTTATAAAGTTTATCAAGACTATAACCACTCTCAACATCTGATGCATAGCCATCTATGGGTAGTAGATATGCCGTTTTGTCTTTCTCATCGGGGATGCCGTGTCCGGCATAATAGACAATAGCCCTCCCTTCACCTTTGTATGCATCAAGCCTGTTCGTAAGTGCTAGCACTCCATGTCTGATGTCATTTTGTGTAGCATCGGGGAGCATATCAATATTGGCACTCGGGATACCCAGTGTCTTTTCACAATATTCTGCAAAAATTTTGGCATCGTTGGTTGCAAACGGTACTGCCGTTAGACGCTTGTAGTTCTCGTTTCCAATAATTAATGCGAAAGTATTCTCGTTCTTGGTACGCACTTTAGGTATGTTAATGTCAATATCTTCAATATCTTCTTCCACCTCTGCTTCAGCCATATCTTCTACATTAGAGGACGTCTTCTTGCGTACCACCTTGATGACTTGACCATCGTCGGGCTCCTCTTCAATGACGACCACGTTATTTGTGAAACAAGGGTTAGATGTGTCAATGACCGCTAATAGATAATCAATCTGTCCACCTTTGGTGTGAGTGCGTACACTGGCAATAGCGGTACATCCATCGAACGCAGTCTCATCGATGGAGCAGGGAGTATCAGGGATTATTATTTTTGACATATTTGAGCAGCCACGGAAGGCATACTTTTCGATTTTTGTCACGGTGTTGGGAATTGTAACACTCGTAAGGTATTCGTTCTTCTTGAAATATGCTTCGCCAATGCATGTTGTCGTATAATTCTTCCCCTTGATGATGATGTTTCCCTGAATCTCCACATCATCAGTAGCCTTCACTGTTAAGCATGCCGTAACAGTGTTGTCGCTGGTGCTTGTGTACTGCACACCACCCGTCGTGATACGTACTACGGCATATCCTAGCAGTGATATGGTGAGTAATACTATTGTTACAAGCAGTCGATGTATTGTCTTCAACATATTAGTTCCTATTGTTTATTTAATCGAATAAACGATTAGAAATTATAACCGATAGTCATGTTGGCATTACGGGTTTTGAACTCGCCATATACCTTAGCAACGTTAGAGAATCCATATTCATAACCTATGCCCGCAGTGAAATGCCCGATGAGAACGTTGACGCTTCCGCTCAGTCCAATATCCTGATGCTTCCAGAATCCCTTATCACCAAATGTATCCTGGTTGAACACATCCCAGTTAAAGGTCATATCGTAAGGACGGTACTGAGTCGTTCCTCCAATACCATAGGCATAATAAGGACCGACATTTACATGAAACTGTACTCCAGAAGGTGCCTCAATCCGCCATGATGCCAGCAGTGGTATTTGGATAAAACTAGCAGAAAGGCTTGAAGCCGTCTGCTTTGTGGGATTTGCCAATTCGATTTCCGGGAAGTTACCCTTAAATCCCTTGGTTACAAAGAAAACGCCAGAGGAGATAGAAAAACTCTTGATGATGTTGTAGTCGGCAGAAACTCCAAAATGTACACCTGTACGAGTAGAAGTGGCTTCATGTTCTGTACTACTGGCAAAATTAATACCTGCTCGTACTCCAAACGTAAATGTCTGGTCGGGTTTCGAACTATCCCAAAGCGACTGAGCTTGTACGTTGATGCCTACTATGATAGTGGCGAATAACAATAATATCTTTTTCATAATCTGTCTGCGTTTTAGAAATTATAACCTAATGAAAGGGTAATAGAACCATTTTGGAACTTCTTGTCGTTGTCTCTTGACACGTTGACAAGTCCTCGTTCATAGTTCAGCCCTACAAAGAATTTTGTGAAGGAGAATCCTGCACCTATAGAAACGCCGCAATCGAATTTCTTGCCTCCTTCAATCTTTTCAAAGCTACTGATTTTGTAGTTGTCACCGTTAGGGAAGGAGTTCTTCACCTCTTGATCGCCCCAAATTCCGAATGCAAAATAGGGTCCTAAGTTCAATTGGAACTGTGCTTGGTCGGATAGGTTGATTCGATAGGATGCTAATACAGGAATCTCAAGATAAGTAGCGTTGTCTGTCACTTCTTTCTTACCACGTTTGTCCTCGTAGTCCCATTTCCATCCTTTTTGCATCAGAATAACACCTGTATTGATTGAGAAACTGCGTACGACATTGATATCTGCAGTTACCCCCACTTGATAGCCGAGCCGGAAGTCACGATCAGCAAAATCGTCCATTGAATACTGTTTTGAAGCATTCGCTCCGACACGTGCTCCGAATGTGAAAGGCTCGTCAGGACGCGAACTGTCCCAATACTTTTGGGCAGAGGCTCCGATAGCGCATATCAAAAGCCCAAATACTAATAATGTTTGTTTCATACTCACTCCATTTTATTTGATTCTTATAAATGCGTTCATTAACTCTTCTTTACTGGCGCTCTCTTCACTGATTTCGTTCTCATGGTTTGTGCGTGATGGTGCGGGATTGTAATCCTGTGAACAGAAACGACTCAGAACAGATGCCAATTGGTTGCCATCGTGACCAGCCGCCCATGTGACATACATAAACGGCACATCAACGGTAAACTCAACATATCCATCTGAAATCATAGCAGACTGCTTACGGATATCACTATACATGAACCAACCAACCATAGCATCGCTCTGTGTGAAACGCTTGGTATTTGTGGTTACCCAACGGTAAAACATCTTACAAAGACTATTCATGCGGTAGCCGATATGCCAGAAGTTTCCTTCATTCCTGATGTCAACTAAATCTGCGATTGCCTGGTTTTGGCTTGATTGGGTCATATATGAAACCTGATTACAACTAAACCAATTACCATCAGCATCAACACCAACTGTAGCAATATAATATTGTGTATTTTCTTTCAAATTACCCCATGCTGTAACATCGTCAGGTGCTCCTTTGCCCCACTTCAATACCTTTTCAGGAGTATACTCGTCGGCTGTCAGTTCATGATTGGAGATAGTACGATAGAACTCAACTACCTTCGCTCCTATTTTCCAGTCTGTCGCGATACTTGTTGCCATAGAAGTCTCAATATTCGGTGCGACACGATGCGCCCCCAACTGTATAGCTTGCATTTCGTAGTTGTCACCAGTATCATAATCCTGCTTCAGCGTAAGCGATTCATTCTGGTCGTATTCACTGTCATTCCTTTCCTTAGTCCTTAATAATACAACATCAACACTTGGCTCTGATATATAATTGCCTCCAGAGATGGTAGCGCGAGAAAGAGAGAGCGCTGTCCATTTTTTCCCATCTAGTGAGGCTTCCAACCATTCGGGACCATATAGTTTCCAAGGAACATTGGCTAATATCTCCAATGAATCAGCTTCACCAACTGCTCCTCCAAAATAGATGAGATTTGCATGATTGACAACTCTTAAAGTTCCCCCTTGTATCAACATACCAGATTGAGTAACTGTAACATTACGCACCACACTGCCATTAGTAGCACGAATCGTAAGACGTGTCGTAACATCAGTAGGCATTGTGTTTCGTTCCGCTGTAACGGTTATCGTGACATCACCGTTACCACTGGTTGGGGTCACTATCAGGTCTGGATTGTCACAGGTGATACTCCAGTTGCAGTTGCTTGATATAGCAAACGTAGTGCTACCTCCTTCCCAAGGGATGGCAATCTGTTCAGGTGACACTATGAGTTGCAGATCATCTGAACTGCTTTTTTCTGAACATGCCATCAGAAAAGGAATGGCTGTCAGAATAATGAGTATATTTCTCAGATTTTTCATAAGCATGAATTTATTTTATTCTTACAAAGGCTTTTTTGAAAGCGTCTATATCACGTGGAGCACTAACTGCATGGATGTGTCCTCTAGCCGCGCGATTCGGTGCCTGGTAATGGTCGATACTACGATAACGGTCAATGACACCAGCCAAGTGGTTCCCATTACCTCCTGCTCCCCAAGTCACCAGTTGCATGTGGTAGTCAAGTTTCCATGAGTACGTTATGTCAGCAGTATACATACAATATTCTTTATCTTCTCCTTCATATCCATGGTTATGCATCATGTAGCTAAGAAACCAAGCGAGCATACCATCCGTGTAGTCAAAGTAGTCTTCATTGTAGGTTTTCCACATCGCATAAAGAACACAGTTACTGTTCATCTTTGTTGCCCAGGTCCATTTGCTTCCGTCATAGTTGACATTCTGGATTGATGCGATAGCTTGGTTTTTTGAACTGAGGGTTTGATAACCATTGTAGGTCATATTGTAGTAACCATTAGCAGCATCCTTACCTAACACATATAGATAGTAGATATGATCTTCTTCCAGTTCGTCCCAACTATTTATATAATTAGGTAGCGTATAACCATCCCATTCAATCGTTTCAGTTTGGGTGTTTATCATGTGATCGGAGATGTGGAAATAGATTTTTGTAACGTCTAAACCACATTTAAAGTCACAAACAAGCTCATTGGCCAATACAGTCAGTGAGTTAGCTGCGGCATAATGTCTTCCCAATTGAGCCGTCCCTAATTCCACAATATCGGCAGTATTGTCGTATGCAGGTGCCAGTTTGAGCGTGCCCTGATAGTTGTCCTCCTCCGTATTCGTAGATTTCGTGCGTAATAGTAGTAGTTCAGTTACATTCTCCTCAGAAATGAACGAACCGCCCTCTATCATTGCGCGAGTAGATGAGAGTGTTGTCCATTTCTTACCATCAATCGATGCCTCCAACCATTCCGGTCCATATACTTTCCATGGGATGTTGCAGAGAATTTGCACTGAATCCATATCGTGGGCATTACCGCCAAAAAGCACATTCATATGATTGGTAACATCCAACGTGCCGCCTGTCAGTAGCATTCCCTCTTGTTTAACAACAAGATTCGCCACCCTATTGTCTGCCGATTTGATAAGCAGTCGTAATTCCGTTTCTTTAACATTCTTGGTGGCAGGCAGGCTGATTTGCAATTCGCGGTCACCTGTCCCATTTGTTGTGGTAATCCATAGGTTGCTTCCCTCTGGAATGGTGATGCTCCAACTTGTGTTACATGATATTTTAAAAGACTCACTGCCACCACTGGCAGGGAAAGAAATAGTTTCTGGAGTCACCGTCAGATAAGACGTGTCGTCCGAACTATTTTCGCTACATGATATAACCAGCACTGAAAAAAGATGAGTATGAAAAGATAAGATACGTGTTTCATTGGGGTTAGCAATTAGTCGTTAGTAATCCATTATCGCTGCCAATATATGAATTATTCTTATAATCACAAAATTAATCGTTAAAAAAAAGCATTTTTTCTTTGCTGTTCGCTAAAAATCGCTCCCAAAGGGTAAAGAACGTTTGATGATAATCAAGAATGTTTTACTTTTTTCCCGAAACCTAACATTAAGAATTCGCAACTGCTTGCAAGTGAACGAAAAAAGACTGCAAACTGACCGATTATTATTTTCGTGTTATTTCGCTTGTTCCTTTGACATTTATTATGCAGTGTGGAGTAATTACTAACACTCCGTGCAAAAAACATTAAGCCCTAGGGGCTGTCTCTATTCAACGACGCTGAACATATATTCAGCGACGTTAAACACATATTCAGCGACTGCGAACAGAAATTACCCCCAAGGGAAGAATTTGCTGCCCTTAGGAGAAAATAAAAAAGGTGCCCGAACTTACGTCCGAGCACCTTATTGTATCATCTCCCTTTAAGGGAGACAAGAGAGAGTCTTTACTTCATGTAAATCTTTTTGCCGTCAACGATGTTGAGACCCTTCTGGAGAGACTTCATCTGCTGACCTGCTACGTTGAAGATAACATTCTGAGCAGCCTTCTTAGTTACAGAAGAGATAGCAGTTGTTGGGTCTTCTCCTATATAATAGAGGCGGAAGTTGTCGCAACCGCAATAATCATCAGTATTTGCGGTATCCTTGTCGAAACCAAATGTCAAAGCCTCACCTTCAGCAATAGAAACATTGAGTTCCAATTCGTACTGGTCTAAGCTGAATACGTATGAACCAGAAGTTGAATTGTTAAGAATATACATTGTCTTATCATCAATAGTTATGTCTGTGAATTTTGAAGGATCTACGTCCCCCTTTGTTGATACTGGGCCTTCAACAATATTCTTTACTGGCTTCGTTTCGTTATTAGCAAAGATAACACCAGGAGTTTCTAATTCCTCTTTTGCATAAAACTTCTCAATGTTAGACGCATTGTTACCTTTTCGTGCAAATGCCTGAGCCTTCAAGGTGTACCAACCTGCAGGAAGACCCTTAATCGTCTTTTCCATCTTGATTGTGCCTTGATACTTCGTCATTCCGCAGTTATTATTTGCAACTGCATAGCTAGGTTTGTTTCCATCTTTCCATGTAACAGTCCAGCCAGTTTCATCATGGCTTTCTTCAAAGCCAGCATTGGGGAAAAGTGTTGCTAAAAGATCGTCAGTAGCTTTTGGACCAGCACCTTCATTCATTGCTGCAAGTGCATCCTGAGTAGCCTTGATCTCTGCATCATCAGCTGCAGCAATATCAGCTGCGGCCTTATCTGTATCGAAAGTCCAATAAGAAGCCTCTGTTGGAGTTTCAACCAATTCTAATGTACCATCTTCTGTAGGAGTCAAGTAGTAACCTTGTTTAGCAAATGGATTTAGCGCACCGTCTTTCTGGGTTGATGTATAAATACAGCGAATCACCAATCCTTTTTCTGTGTCCATAATTGCCCACTTGTGATAGCCAGTACCAGAGCAAATAACACCAGAATTGGTCATACGCATGTAGTTGCTTGTACCCATTAGCATGAAGCGTGCATAAGTGTACCCAGACTCATTAATTGAACCATCATCGCTACCAAAGCTTGCACCACAATCTTTCATATCCGTAATTTGGAATATGGCACCATCGTCAGCTACCTTTGCAGAAGCATTAATAGACTTACCTGATGCCTTGTTAGTTAGATAACCTAACGTATCGTTTGTTGGCAAAGCAGCGAATGCGCTACCTATCATCGCAAACAAAGCAACGAATAAAAGAGTAATTTTTTTCATGTTTTTTTGTTGTTTAATTGTTAA
>CADBSN010000273.1 GCA_902797255.1 uncultured Bacteroidales bacterium
ATGCGGAAATAGCTCAGTTGGTAGAGCACAACCTTGCCCCAAGAAATAAGGATACCAACCTTGGCAGGGTTTTAACATGCGGAAATAGCTCAGTTGGTAGAGCACAACCTTGCCAAGGTTGGGGTCGCGAGTTCGAGTCTCGTTTTCCGCTCACATTTATAACAAGCAATTGCGGAAATAGCTCAGTTGGTAGAGCACAACCTTGCCAAGGTTGGGGTCGCGAGTTCGAGTCTCGTTTTCCGCTCAAGAAAAAAGTAGCCAATCGGCTACTTTTTCTTTTTTTCTATCGTCAGATAGTTAAAGGCTGCAAATAGTTTACGGTTTTTCAGATAGTTCAAATCCGCTTCGTTTGCATAAGCCTCGCGTTCGAAACAAATATTGTAATATGCCTGTTTCGCATTGCGGAGTTTCACAAAACGTATCAACCATTCCACCAAATACCACAGATAAAAACCCAATACAGCCAATTCAAGCAGTTGACGTGTATGAATCAACTCGTGGTTCACCTCACGAGGTTGCAAAGGCATCTTCGTAAAGATAATGCCACATAAGTTGATTGCTTTGTAGGAACCAAAAGGAATGATACTGTTAAGGATGGTCATCGTCAATCGTGGATACTAATCTCTTTGAGAGCCTCTTTATCAAGAAGGGTGATTCTGCGCTTGTAAATCTTAATCAAACCCTCTGAGACAAATGCAGAAAGAGTTCGAATGGCATTAGCCGTAATCATATTCGATATGTTGGCCAATTCTGCACGAGTCGTCTCAAAAGCTAAGGTCTTACCATCTTCGCGATAGCCAAAATTCTCACCAAGTCCCAATAACGTAACAGCCATCCTTCCACGTAAATGCTTCTGAATCATACACACAAAACGGAAATCGGAAAACCACAAGCTATAGGACAAACGTTTCAGGAAGAAGTCTTTCAATAGAGTGTTATCATCCAAACATCGTTTGATAAAGTCCATTGAAATAACACAAATATCCATCTCGGTCATCGCAATATAAGAGGCCATATGATTCTGCCCAGCAAAAAAGGCTCTGTAACCAAAATAATCGCCATTTTTCACGAGTCGTATGGTTTGCCATCTATCGGCATCTCCACGTATACAGCATTTGGCAATTCCTTTCAGAATGAAAAACAATCGGTCGGCAACATCGCCCTCGCCGCTGATGACTTCGCCCACCTTATATCTTTTAACTGAACAATGCATCAGTAATTCCGTTTGCTGATTACTGGTCATTTGTCCTGCCAACAGCGAAAGCTCATGCAACAACTCTTCACGTCTGTATGTTTTCTTAACCGGCATGTTTTCCTTTTTTATAGAGTGTAAATTATTGTTGTATTCGACTGCAAATATACTCTTATTTGTTCAAACAAGCAAGCAAAACGACATTTTTTGGCAAAAAAAAAGTGAAAAATCAAGACTTAAGGCAAAAAAGTTCAATTAAACTTTGAAAGAAAGAAAAAAGTACGTACATTTGTAGTGGACAATGAATATCGTTCAACAATCTGACTAAAACAAAAATCATACCAATACAAAAATGAGTTACTTACAATTTGAGAAAACATTGTTGACGAACTTGCAAGAAGCACTTCCAAAAGAGATTCTTCGCACCAATCGTTCGGGTGCATATTCTTCGTCATCAATCGTTGATTGCAACACACGCAAATATCATGGTTTGCTTGTCGTTCCAGTTCCTGAGATTGATGACAACACCCACGTACTACTCTCTTCACTCGACGAGACAGTCATCCAACATGGTGCGGAATTCAACCTTGGGATTCATAAGTATGCCGGCGATGTGTACAGTCCAAATGGACATAAATACATTCGTGAATTCACCTGGGACAAAATCCCGACAACACTCTATCGTGTGGGTGGTGTCATCTTGAAAAAAGAAAAGGTGTTCCAACATTTCCATAACAGGGTTTTAATACGCTACACACTGGTTGATGCCCACTCCGTAACAACTCTCCGCCTTCGACCGTTCCTTGCGTTCCGTAACGCCAACCAATTGACACACGAAAACGCAGCAATCAATCAGAATTATGAGGAAGTGGACAATGGCATCAAGACATGCTTGTACGATGGATATCCTTATTTGTATATGCAAACCAACAAAAAAGCAGAGTATGTCTTCACGCCGAATTGGTACAAAGGCATTGAATATCCAAAGGATCAGGAGTTGGGATACGACTATTCTGAAGACCTCTACGTGCCAGGTTACTTTGAATTCAACATCAAGAAAGGTGAAAGTGTCATCTTCTCTGCTGGATTAGAGGAAATCAACACAAGAACATTGAAAAAGACATTCGACGAAGAAATCGAGGTCCACACCTCACGCGACAGTTTCCATCAATGTCTGATTAACGCAGCTCATCAGTTCCATAATAAGAAAAAAGGTGAGCACTATATTTTGGCAGGCTATCCTTGGTTCAAAGCCCGTGCACGCGACACATTCGTTTCATTGCCAGGCCTGACACTTGCCAATGATGAGACGGAACGATTCATCAGCGCAATGACAACAGCAGAAAAGGCAATCAATGACTTCATCGTTGGCAAACCAATCTCTGTAAAGATCTATGAGATGGATGCCCCCGATGTGCTGTTATGGGCCATTTGGAGCATTCAACAATACGCCAGAATGGTCGACATGAACGATGCGGTTAAACGTTACGGAGCGTTAGTAAAGAAAATTGTCAATTATATCCAGCAAGGCAAACACCCGAACCTCGTTCTACAAGAAAACGGAATGCTCTACACCAACGGAACTGAACGTCCGGCAACTTGGATGAACTCCACCATCAACGGACGTCCTGTCGTACCACGCACAGGATATATCGTTGAGATTTGTGCCTTATGGTATAATGCACTTATTTTTGCGTCACAAATTCTAGAATCTGAAAACAATCAGGAGGAAGCAGAAAAGCTAAAAGCGATTGCAACAGAATGCGGAAAGTCATTCCGCGAGACATTCATTAATGACTACGGATACCTGATGGATTATGTTGACGGAATGAATATTTCATGGGAGGTACGTCCAAACATGTTGATTGCTACATCGCTCGAAAACACACCGCTCACAATGGCTGAACGCAAAAGTATTTTCGATATCTGTACCAAGGAACTGCGTACGCCAAAGGGTATACGTTCGTTGTCTCCTAAGAGTGGTGCCTACAACCCAATCTACCAAGGAGGGCAACAAGAACGTGATGCTGCCTACCATCAAGGCACCGTATGGCCATTCATGCTGGGATTCTATCTGGAAACCTGTATGAAAATATACAAACGCAGTGGACTGTCGTTTGTCGACCGCAGTCTCATCGGACTTGAGGAGGAAATGCTCTATCATGGAATCGGGACCCTACCTGAACTTTTCGACGGAAACCCACCATTCCATGGACGTGGCGCACTTTCGTTCGCCATGAATGTAGCAGCCATTCTCCGAGTGAATAAACTATTGTCTAAGTATTATAATTATTAATAAGGAGGAAACGATATGAGAGTATTAATGTTTGGATGGGAATTTCCCCCTAAGATATATGGTGGTCTGGCTGTTGCATCCTACGGTATCACAAAAGGACTCAGCCTTCAGCCCGACATGGAAACCATCTTCTGCCTACCCAAACCTACAGGCGAAGAGGAATCGTTCCTGAAAATTATTGGAATGAATCAAGTTCCGATTGTATACAAAGGTCACGACTATAATTATGTACAGCATCGTCTGCCAAATTATATGACTCCAGAAGAGTATTATCACTTTCGGGATCATATCTACGCAGACTTCTCATACATGCATACCAATGACATGGGTTGTATGGAGTTTGCTGGAGGCTATCCTGGAAATCTACATGAAGAAATCAACAACTTCTCCATCATCTCAGGAGTCGTAGCACGTGCCGAACAATTCGACATCATACATGCTCACGATTGGCTCACCTACCCTGCTGGTGTACATGCAAAGATGGTCAGTGGGAAACCACTTTGCATCCATGTACATGCTACCGACTTCGACCGCAGCCGCGGAAAGGTAAATCCAACAGTCTACTCTATTGAGAAAAACGGAATGGACCATGCCGATTGCATTATGTGTGTTAGCGAATTGACTCGCCAGACAGTCATTAAGGAGTATCATCAGGATCCTCGCAAGTGCTTTGCAATGCACAACGCGGTATATCCACTCTCACAAGACCTACTCGACATTCCTCGCCCTGACCACTCAAAAGAGAAAGTGGTCACTTTCCTCGGACGTATCACGATGCAAAAAGGGCCAGAATACTTCGTAGAAGCAGCTGCGTTAGTATTACAACGTACCCATAATATCCGATTCTGTATGGCAGGTTCAGGCGACATGCTTGAAGCCATGATAGAATTGGTGGCTCGACGAGGTATTGCCGACCGCTTCCACTTCCCTGGATTCCAGCGAGGACGACAAGTGTACGAGACCTACAAGAACTCAGATGTGTTTGTCATGCCATCTGTCAGCGAACCGTTTGGCATTGCACCACTCGAGGCGATGCAATGTGGCACCCCTTCCATCATATCCAAACAATCTGGTTGTGGTGAAATCTTGGATAAGGTTATCAAAGTCGATTATTGGGATATTCATGCAATGGCTGATGCCATCTATTCCATCTGCACCAATCCGTCGCTCTTCAAATATCTTCAGGAAGAAGGCATCAAGGAAGTTGACGAGATTACATGGGAGAAAGTTGGATTGCGCATTCGTAAACTGTACAATCAATGTTTAGGTATTAATTAAGCCCTGCTCCCTATTAAACAATTAAACTAATAAACTACTAAACCAATATACAATGGCTAAAACAATTTGTTTATATTTCGAGATTCATCAAATCATACATCTCAAACGCTACCGTTTCTTCGATATCGGTCGCGACCACTATTATTATGACGACTATGAGAATGAGCGTAGCATCAACGACATTGCTGAACATTCATACGTTCCTGCCCTTCAGACCCTTATCGAAATGGCAAAGGAAAACGGTAAGTTCTTCAAGGTTGCACTCTCACTCTCTGGCGTAGGTCTCGAACAGTTAGAGATGCACGCACCTCAAGTGATTGATTTGCTTCAGGAACTTAATTCGACAGGATGCGTTGAATTCCTTTGTGAGCCATACAGTCACGGACTTGCTTCTCTCGGCAATGAAGAGAGTTTCCGTGACGAGTGTATGCGCATGAAAGCTAAGATTAAGGAACTCTTCGGACAGTCGCCAAAAGTATTCCGCAACAGCTCACTCATCTATTCCGACGAGATTGGTGCTCAAGTAGCAGCAATGGGGTTCAAGGGTATGCTCACTGAAGGAGCAAAGCATATCTTGGGATGGAAGTCACCACACTTCATCTACAACTGTGCCCTCAACCCTAACCTCAAACTTTTGCTGAGAGATTACAAACTAAGTGATGATATCAGCTTACGTTTCAACAACTCCGACTGGAGTGAATATCCACTCTTTGCCGATAAGTACGTTGACTGGATTGCAGCCCTTCCAGAGGAAGAGAATGTTATCAACATCTTCATGGAGCTCTGCGCTCTTGGTATCTTCCAGCCACTGAGCAGTAATATCCTGCAATTCTTGAAAGCAATACCCGCATGTGCCAAAGCACGCGGTATCACCTTCTCCACTCCATCAGAACTATGTAGCAAGGGGAAATCGGTCGGCAATTTGGATGTTCCATATAACATCAGTTGGGTGGACGAAGAACGTAACACCAGCTGCTGGCTTGGCAACTGTATGCAGCGTGAGGCATTTGATAAACTCTACAGCGTTGCTGATCGAGTTCGCATTTGCACAGACCGTCGCATCAAACAAGACTGGGACTACCTTCAAGCATCCAACAACTTCCGCTTCATGACCACCAAACACACCAGTGTAGGCATGAATCGAGGCATCTACGACAGCCCTTACGACGCATTCACCAACTATATGAATATTCTTGGTGACTTCATCAACCGCGTCAATGCGCTTTATCCTATCGATATGGATAATGAAGAACTCAATTCGCTCCTCACAACCATTAAGAACCAAGGTGAAGAAATTGAGGCTAAAGACCGCAAGATAGAGAAGTTGCAAGCAGAACTGGAAAAGTACCATCCGTCTGTCTACAAGTCAAAAGCAGAACCTGCTCCTGCAAAGGAAGCAGCAACGAAGAAAACTTCTACCACAAAAAAAGATGCTGCTCCAAAAGCAAAAAAGGCTCCTGCTAAGAAAAAATGAGTCATGTGGCAACTTAATTGCTGACACACCATCCCTCGCATCGAACGGTGCGAGGGATGATTGGTTTCTGCTATACGTTTAATATAAATACATTGTTTTAGAATGATTATTTTGCTTTTAGTGTAAAAAAATGGGGTAAAAAGTATTTAGTCTCATTTTTTATGCTTACCTTTGTACAAAATATGCAAATATATATTTATTCACAACAATTAATACCAAAACAAACAAAACATGAAAGCATTACTAGCATTCGCAGTTGCATCTTTGTTCGGTATGTCTGTTTACGCTGCTCCAGGTGGAGGAGATGGTGATAAGGATGACCTCACAAAGGAAAATGTGCAACCAACTTTGGCTGACTATTTCAGCCCAGTCTCTAAAAACGTAGCAAAACCCGACGCAAAGGGATTCATCCGCAGATGGTTATTGCTTGAGCCTATCGACAAACCAAACCGCAGCAACACGGTTTTCACAGACTCGTATATCCGCGAGAACTTCAACCAGCAGTATTTCCCTGGCCAGTTTACTGACATCCCTACTGACGGAAAGACAGAGAAGGTAGGCGAGCAGGAACTGAAGTGGCATGCATTCGACGCTACACGCTACAACGTGAAGTTGTTCCGCTTTGCTTCCGGTCTTGAGAAGCAGGTTTACGGTGTGCTGTTCTGGGCTGTTACCATCATCGACTGCCCTGAGGACATGCCAAACGTACGTCTTGCTGTAGGTTCAAACTCAGCATCTATGTGGTGGCTCAATGGCGAAGAAGCTGTCATCCTCTCAGGCGACCGCCGTATGGTTGTCGAC
>CADBSN010000274.1 GCA_902797255.1 uncultured Bacteroidales bacterium
CGAAGAGCTGAGAACTCTTCAGCGCAAAATACTCTCTACTGACATCGACGATACTCCAATTGTCGAGGTGCAGGCAGAACGAGGCGACATTGATGCCCTGAGTCAGATTGGCGACATTGCAACGCTACATGAGCTCTGCGAACAGGGCAATCAAGATGCCGCTCGCGAACTCTACCATAAGTTCTACTATGGCGATGAAGAGCACGGTATCTTCATCAATCGCAAGAAGGCCAAGGAATACTACGATCTGGCTGGCGATGCGGTGTATGATGAATGGGACGACTCTGATGATCCAGGCGAAGAGGATCCTTCGGCCTATGACTATACGCTCACTGGCGATGCTCGCACTCTCAACGCTATTCGAACAATGATTGAAGACCTCTGTCGAGACTATGGTACGCCAGGCAATGAACTTGGACTGTTCGTTCCACAACGCCTGCTGATGCAACTGCTCGTAGGTTCTGATACAGAATACTATCGTGGCAATATCCTCACAATGGAGCAACCTGCTCCTGACCAGCTCGTCATCACCACTGAGGCCGACAATGGCTATCCCCTGCTCTACGCCCTTCGCGAGTGCTTCGACAACCTGGAGATAACAATGAAAGAAACAGAATATAATAACTAAAAACCTCGCGATGTATAGGTAATCGGCATTCAAATATGGAGTTAAAACCCTTAAAAAAAGGAGAAGTCGCTGTCACCGTGACTTATCAAATTACTGATAATCTAGTGAACGAAAAGATTCCCTTTATAAGAGCCTATTCCAGATCGAAGGCTTCCGATGGAATACCAGCCATCTATATTGATGACCAAGGTAAAAAGAAGCCAACCTCTTCCATCACTTTCAAGGAACCAGGTGAGCATATCGTACGAATTGTTCTGGAGGACAGCACAATCATTCCCTGGGATCTCCTCCGCCATGCTGAGAATATCTATTCCGTAGAAATCCCAGATACAGTGACTACGATTGAGGCATTCGCATTCCGCTGGACCCGAATGGCATGTCCTCCAGTGCTCCCGCCCAATTTGAAAACGGTAGAGAAAAATGCATTCGATGGTGCATACAAGGACGTGGAAAGCGTGCAGTTGCCCGACTCCGTGGAAACTGTAGGCGATGAAGCCTTTAATGGTGTAAAGCACCTCATTGTAGGTAAAAACTACCAAGGCTTTGCTAATAATCTTTACGAATACGAGAAAGTAACTATTCCTGCTGACAATAAATATCTGGAAGTTCGCGACGGTTTTATCATCAACAGGGAGACAAAGGAGGTGAAAGGATTGCTTCCTGGCGCATTCGAAGATGCAAAAGACGTCACTATCCGTCTGCCAGAGGGAACCACTGGTTTCGACAGAGAACTTTTCAGACATTTCGACAAAGTTTCCGTCTCTATTCCCGGTAGCGTGGAGAGGTGTGAGATGGAATTATCCGACCCGTGGAGCGAGCCTGTGGTACGCACTATTGAATTAGCTGAGGGGATCAAAGAGATAGACATTAGCGCTGGCAACAACACTGAATCGAAGCTGAGCATCCCTGACAGTGCAACCAAAGTGGAATTGTTTCTCAAAACAGATTATTTGTCTATCCCCAATGATTGTAATCTGACAGACCTGTCCAACTGCAGCATCGCCCACCTGGACTTAGGGGAAAACGTAACCTTTGGGGAAAAATCATTCATGTCAGTGTTCGACAACTTTGTTGGCGAGATTTTTGTCAAGGGTCCTATTCACTTTGAGAAGTGGGGATGTATGAAAGACGAATGTGTTATACACGTGCCCGACGAGGATACTGGTAGGAAAATCCTGAACAGCCACGATTTCAACAAAAAGGTAAAAATCTTCGTAGGTGCTGATCAACCGTTAAGCGATCAGGAGGAGGGTGTACAAGAAAAACGTTTGTTCAAGCTCTTAGGGTGCCCAGATTATCCCAAAACGCTCAAGCCTATAGAACCTAATGGCAGCAGCATGCCAAAGATAGTGACATTACTCTATAACCTATCGGAAAAGACTGCTGTAGAAATCAAAGCAAGATGCTGGGAGTATACACTTGATGATGGCGATGTAAAGAAATTCAAGGGAAAGATAACCATTCCCAAGGGACAGCACATTGTCCGTCTGATAGGCATTAGCGATTTGAGCAATGATCCGCTTTACGATTGGGATCACTGTGATGCGCCTGTCTTTGAGCAACCCTGCGATGTCATGCTTATCGATGATAACTACGAGCTTGATCAGATTTCCAGTCGAATAAAAGGAGTCAAACATCTGATATTGGGTGCCCGTTGCCATATCACAGAGTTTAAGAATCTGTCATTCGAGCGCATTTCAGTTGTTTCGGAGAATCCCTGGTTGGAATACCGCGATGGGTGTATCATTGAACGAGAAACCCAAAAGCTGATGTTTGTCAATGTAGATATCACACAACTTCCAAATGGCATCAAGGAAATAGAAGAAGGCGCTTTGAAGAATTATAATCAGGAGCGCTTGGTTATTCCCTTCTATTCCAATAAAGTGTCTCTGCACAGAGCACCAAACAAGAGGGAAGACCATCTTGACAACTTAAAGGAACTGGTTTTCGAGGATGGTATTGAGGAGATAAGCCTATTCCAATATAAATCGTTCAGTCAGGATATTAAGATCACTTTCCCGAAAACGCTGAAGAGACTTACAATTGAAGGTGTCAAGGCCCAACACATCACTGTTCCATTCGCCTGCGAGTTGATTTATTTCGATTGTTCCACTATTGATAATCTGGAGTTCCTTGGTGATGTTACTATGCGCCCCGACGGATACAATAACACGTTTGATGATTTCTCTGGCAACATCCGTTTCCATGGTGCCGTCAACCTCTATCAAAAATCGGTATCAGGTGAGGATAAACCTGCGGACTTCATTGGTGAACTCAAAGACGATTGCACCATCACTGTTGCCAACCAAGTAACTGCCGATGCTATCAAAAACTGCAAGGACTTTAATCCAAAGGTAAAGATCAAGATCGATAAATAAACGAGATTATGGGATTTTTTAAGAAAGTTTTTGGTGATGCTGCCGATGATCTTAAAAAAAGCATAGAGGACAGCAAGAATGAAATGCGCAAGAGTCTGGAAGACATGAAGCGTAGTGCGATGGCTGATTTTGGCATTGGTAGTACATCATCCAGGAAGGCTGACGATGACGATGAACCTCGTATCAAAATTGGCAACTTAGAGAATGGTGTACTGACCATATCCGAAGGTTTTTCAGAACTCGATGATGAAAGTCTGGAAGAGTATAAACGACTCAGAAAGATTGTGTTCCCTGCCAGCTTGAAGAAGCTGGAAAGTGATGTCATCAGCGACCAGGAAAAACTGGAAGCCGTTGACTTCTCAAAAGTCACCCAATTGAAAGAAATCCCAGATGACTTTATCAGTGGTGAGACGCGCATTAAAGAATTTGTGATTCCACAGGGCGTGACAAAGGTCGGTGACGGTTTCCTAGGTGAGTGTGGTGCCGGTACGAAAGTGTTTGTTCCTGCTTCCGTTAAGAGTCTTGGCTATATCAACGGAAACAGCAATAACGACCAATATGTGTATTTGTTTGCTTCGAATCTTGACTTGAGTGATGTGGAAGAAGACATCAAGACGCTCTATGTGCTACCGAAATATTATGGTTACTATGCCAAACAACTGAAGGAATGTGATAGCGAAGCTCGTCTGCGAGAGATGCCTGAGGAAATGATGAATATCTACAATTCATTGCCTGAAGAGAAAGAGACGAAGAAGGCTGTCGCCAAACTTGAAAAAGTAGAGAAGACGGAGCAAGTTAAACCGTTATCATTGACTCCTCCTGATAAGATGGAGTTTGAGATGTTTGATGAGTCAGAGAACGAAACTCTTTTTGAACATGGTTTCCGCTTTGTCCAAGTGCCTGAGTCGGGCGATGTCATCTACGACATTGTCAATCTGGAAGACAGCGACCTTTACCTGAGAAAGACCAACGACAACAGGTATTACCGCTTCTATATGTATTCTCCTGGCGAGTTGTGTGTAGATAAGGATTTCCGAGCCTATAGCAAGGTTGAACATACAGAGTTTGACCTCGCCAGATATTTCAAGGATTATGAGAATGATGAAACTGAAGGGGACTCAGAATATGATGTCGACAAAAAACTCTTCTATGGAGTAGAAAAAAACACAAAGGCACCATCGCAGGAGTACTTGCCACTAGACTGGGAATTTGTGCAATTCGATGAGGATGAAAACGAATACCTTGGCAAACACGGCTTCACTTATCCTCGTGACACGGATGTTATCTATGACATTGTGGGGCATGACGACTACGAACTCTTTCTTGTGAAGACCAATAACGGACGTTATTTCCGTTTCGATCCCTTCGGCACAGGCAGACTACAGATCGATGCCGATCTGAACGCCTATGGTATTGTAGAGGTAACACCCTTCGATTTCGAGCGCTTCTGCAAGGACTACGAGAACGACGAAGTGGAGGATGATCTTGATGAATACGAAATTGAGGACAAGAAAGCATTTTATAGTTGTGAACAGAAAGTAGTGATAGCAGAACCTACTCCGGAGCCGGAGCCTATACCAGAGCCAAAGTTAGAACCACAAATTGCAACAACATCAAAAGTCCTGACAACAAACGAAAAAAGGTATGAGATAAAAGATTTCAAAAGAAAGAAGGTTGAAGATCTTCGAAAAGCCCGTGATGCAAAAGACAAAAACAAAACAACAGAAAATGTTAATAGATGGCAGCAGATTATTGCTGATATCCAGGTCGTTGATAATGCCCTTAAGGGAGGATTCAGAACACTTGATGAATTGAAAGAGGCTGCAAAGCAGAACGAATCCCTC
>CADBSN010000275.1 GCA_902797255.1 uncultured Bacteroidales bacterium
AGGTAAGGGAAATACTGTGATGATCACAAAACTCCGCAACGTGGAGGATGGACGTGTATTGGAACGCACATGGATTGTATCCGCTAAGTTGGATGATGTAACAGTTTCTCACCAGCAGTTCCAGTATCTCTATAAGGAAGGTGAAGACATGGTATTCATGAACACAGAGACTTATGAGCAAATCAACATAAACAAGGACTTAATCACTGGCGGCGACTTCCTGAAGGAAGGTGAGACCATGGTGATGGCATCTATCGACGACCAGACTGGTGCAATCCTTACTGCCGAGGCACCTGTTAAGATTGTTCTTCAGGTTACTTATACTGAACCAGGTTTGAAAGGTGACACAGCTACTAACGCAACCAAGCCAGCTACGTTGGAAACCGGTGTGGAGATTCGTGTACCTCTCTTCATTAACGAAGGTGACCTCATTGAAGTCGACACTCGCGACGGAAGCTACGTATCACGTAAGTCTTAATCATTTTTGAAGTAGATTTATTGTAGGCTCATAGCCTATAAATTATTACCCCATTATACTATAAAAAACTGGAAAGCACCACGAACTCCGTGAGTGCTTTTCTGTTCTCTTCAAATCCTTTTCAAACCTTTACTCTATTTATTATCATGAAACGACTCTTACTTATCCCTGCTTTGCTCGCAACAGCAATCAACCTATCTGCCCAAGTAACACTGAAGGCAAACAACATCGAAGAAGTATTGAAAGCCATGACGCTGGAAGAGAAAGCCACTCTCGTGGTAGGCACCAATCGTCAGGCAGCTCCCAACCAAGCCAACGGAATGATAGGCGGTCACTCACATCAGGTACCTGGTGCTGCTGGTAACACACAGGCCATACCACGCCTGGGCATTCCTTCAACAGTGCTGACCGACGGCCCTGCTGGTGTACGCATCTCCCCTACCCGTCAAGGTGACAACAACACCTATTATTGCACAGGATTCCCTGTAGGTACCGCACTTGCGTGTACATGGAATCAGGAGTTGGTCGAGGAAGTAGGTCGTGCCATCGGAAACGAGGTGTTGGAGTATGGTTGCGACGTGCTGTTGGCACCAGGCTTGAACATCCATCGCTCACCACTCTGTGGACGTAACTTCGAATACTATTCTGAAGACCCTCTGCTCACAGGTAAGATTGCAGCGGCCTACGTTCGGGGCGTGCAGAGTCAGGGTGTCGGCACATCCATGAAGCACTTTGCCGCCAATTCTCAGGAAACGAACCGTATGGGTGTGGACGAAGTCATGACACAACGCACTTTACGAGAGATTTACTTAAAAGGATTCGAGATAGCCGTCCGTGACGCTAATCCATGGACCATCATGTCATCCTACAACCGTCTCAACGGTCCCTTCACCCAAGAAAACCGCGAACTGCTCACCACCATCCTGCGTGACGAGTGGGGCTTCCAAGGTATCGTCATGACTGACTGGACAGGTCTTCGCAACACCGCTGCTCAAATCCTAGCAGGCAACGACCTCATGGAACCAGGCAACGCATCACAGACACAGGACATCATTGCCAAAGTAAAGAGTGGCGACCTAAAAGAAAGCGACCTCGACATCTGCGTGCGTCGCATTCTACAATACATCGTCAAGACACCAAGTTTCCGTGGACATCCCTTCACCAACAAACCCGACCTGAAAGCGCATGCCACCATCACGCGCAAGAGCGCAACAGAAGGAATGGTGCTGTTAAAGAACGAACAGAATACCCTTCCGATGCGCGGCATTCAGAAAGTATCCGTCTTCGGTGTCACCTCCTACGACTTCATTGCTGGAGGAACAGGTTCGGGTGATGTTAACAAAGCCTATACCATCGATATGATGACAGGTCTGAACGAAGCAGGCCTCTCCGTCAACGAAAAACTGACTGATGTCTATAAGAGCTATAAAGCCTATCAAGCAAGCCTTACTGCCGCAGGCCCTACCCGCAGAGGTTGGTTCTGGGGCACACCAAAACTGGAAGAGATGGCTGTAAGTCGCAATATCATCAATGTGCAGGCACAGGAATCCGACATCGCCATCATCACCATCGGACGCCAGGCAGGTGAAGGTTCTGATCGTCAGGAAGCTAACGACTTCAAACTGAGCGATGTAGAACAGCAACTCATCGACGATGTATGTGCAGCCTTTCATGCTGCCAACAAGCATGCAGTAGTGGTACTCAACATGGGTAACGTGATTGAAACTTCCTCATGGAAATCCAAACCCGATGCCATCCTGCTTGCATGGCAACCTGGTCAGGAAGGAGGCTACAGCGTAGCCGACGTGTTAACAGGTAAGGCAAACCCATCTGGCAAACTCTCGATGACTTGGCCAGTCAAACTCGCCGACCTGCCATCAAGTGCCAATTTCCCCAATGCACGTCCTGCTGGTGCACCCGTTGACGGGAAGACAGAATTCCGCGACTTCACCCTCCATTGTGAAGGGCTGGATGTCGGCTATCGTTACTTCTCCACTCAGGGAAAGGATGTCTCCTATCCCTTCGGTTATGGTCTCAGTTATACCACCTTTGAATACAGCAAGCCCGTTGTGAAGAAAACTAAGGACGGTTTCATCGCATCCGTCACCGTAAAAAATATAGGCACAGTAGCAGGAAAAGAAGCTGTCGAGCTCTACGTCACCGCTCCAGCAGGAGGACTCCAGAAGCCAGCCCTTGAGCTGAAATCATTCGCCAAGACACGAGAACTGAAACCAAACGAAAGCGAGACCCTGCAGATGCATGTCACTCACTACGACCTCGCATCCTACAACGAAACGACCCAGAGTTGGGAGACTGCCGCAGGACGCTACCAATTGAAGTTTGCTGCTAATGTTGAGGACATCCGTTGCACCGTCACCTACAACCTCTCGAAAGCACAGGTTGTGAAGTGCCACGACGTCATGCGTCCTAATATGGCACTATAAAGCAAATGAGCAACAGATAACATTAAGAGCGCATTCAGTTCATTCTGATGCGCTCCTTTCATTAAAAAGAGCCTCGAAGATTGAAAACAAGTTTTCATCATTCGTTGCTCTTTCTATTTTGTGATCCCGATGGGATTCAAACCCATGACCTTCAGAACCGGAATCTGACGCTCTATTCAGCTAAGCTACGGGACCAGTCACCCCCACAAGGGGGAGGACAATTAGAGTTTCAAGTCCTTCTTGATGGCTGCCACAGTCTCCTTGGCTGTAGTTACAGCGCTGTCATAGCACTTAGGACATCCCATTTCGCCCTTAACTTCGATGTAGAACTTAATCTTGGGTTCTGTACCTGAAGGACGAACTGATATCTTAGTACCACTCTCTGTGAACCACTGAAGTACATTGCTAGTGGCAGGCATGTCAAGGGAGCTTTCAACACCATTCTGTACCATCTTGAGGGTTTTGAAGTCCTTCACACAGGTGACGGGACTTCCACCGAGTGTAGTTGGAGGAGTAGTTCGGAAGTCTTCCATCATCTGCTTGATTTCATCGGCACCACTCTTACCGGGCTTCACTACAGATATGGCATCTTGATAGGCAAATCCATATTCGAGGTAGATCTGCATAAGCAGGTCGTAAAGAGTCATACCGTTATCCTTTGCCCATGCGGCAATCTCGCAAAGCAGACAGACAGAAGCTGGTGAGTCTTTGTCACGCACCTTGTCGAATGGTAGGTAACCGAAGGATTCCTCACCACCTCCGATATATTTTTTCACGCCCTCAGAGAGCTTGATTTCACGAGCAATCCACTTAAAGCCTGTATAGACATCACGAATCTCCACGTTGTTTCTTTTCGCAATCTCAGCGATGGTCTCAGTCGTCACAATGGTCTTCACCATGAACTCGTTGCCTTTCAGCTGACCCAGCTTCTTCTTGTTCTCGATGATGTAATAAGAGAGCATCAATGCGGTCTGGTTACCATTCAGAATGCACCACTCACCTTTTGGATCACGGCATACGACAGCCAAACGGTCGGCATCAGGGTCGCTAGCTAACACCAGGTCAGCATTGAGTCGTGTTCCAAGTTTCATGCCAAGTGTCATGGCCTCAGAGTTCTCAGGATTTGGTGAAACCACTGTTGGGAAGTTACCATCAATGACCATCTGCTCCTTAACCACATTGATGTTCTGGAAACCCCAGCTGCGCAGTGCAGCCGGAATGATGACACGTCCTGTACCATGAAGGGGTGAGTAAACGATGCAGAGGTCTTTCTGACGGTTGATCACCTCTTGATCCACCATTGCTTCATGTACAGCATTGAGGTAATCGATATCCATTTCACCACCAATGATATGGATGAGATCGTTGTTAGGCGTAAACTTCACCTGATCAATCGTCACCTTGTTCACCTCGTCGATGATGCCCGTGTCGTGTGGAGCCAGCACCTGAGCACCATCATCCCAGTAAGCCTTGTAGCCGTTATACTCGCGTGGGTTGTGGCTTGCCGTGATGTTCACACCAGCCTGAGCCCCCAACTGACGAATAGCAAACGAGATTTCTGGAGTAGGACGCAGGCCTTCGAAGAGATATACCTTAATGCCGTTTGCCGAGAAAATATCAGCCACGGTTTCAGCAAAGAGGCGTGAGTTGTTACGACAGTCATGACCTACAACTACAGAGGGATTCTTGCCTGCAAATGCCTTATTGATGTAGTTGGCAAAGCCTTGGGTGGCCATTCCCACGATATATTTGTTCATACGGTTCGTTCCTGCCCCCATGATACCACGAAGTCCACCAGTTCCAAACTCCAAATTCTGATAAAACGCATCAATAAGCGCAGTCTTGTCGTCAGCTTCAAGCATAGCCTTTACCTCTGCCTGAGTTTCTGCATCAAAGGCGGGCGACAACCACTTCTTGGCTTCAGCCTCACACTGTTTTAATAATACTTGATCCATATCGTTTCGTTTTTAGATGATTAGTCTATTTGTACTTTTGTCATGCAAAGATAATGCAAAACAATTGAAATACAAAAAAAAATGCATATTTTAGGGTATTTTATTTGTTTGATAATCAGGAATAGTTTATATTTGCAACGTAAAAATCAACTTTAATAATAAATAATGGTCATGAAAAAGCTTATATTTTCGATTTGTCTGCTGACATTCTCTATCGGAATGATGGCACAGGAAGAAAAGCCAAAATCAAACTGGATAGTAGGTGAACAAGAAAGCAGTTTCCCAGGACAAATGATAAAGTTTGCAGTGTGTCAATCACCAACCGTTGTGAAAGGACAGAAAGGCGATATCACAGTATCGCTCAACATTATGGAATTCCGTGATGAAACAACCTATTTTCTCAAATCCACAGGAGAAGACTTTAAAGTAGATTACAACGTAACTCAACGAGTATTATTACAGTTCGACGACGATAGCGAGAACTTCTATGCTCTCGAGGGTTCGAACAACCACTCATCGAACTCACTCAAGTTCCCTGGTTCATACAAAAATAAGTTTAAGAAACTGCTGAAGAAGGGAAAGAAACTCAAGATAGAAGTAGAATTTGCCGATGCAGGTACACACACCGTTGAATTCAACGTAGAAGGTCTCGATCCTTCTTATATTAAATAATAAGGTATAGGGATGCTACCCAAAAAAAGAATGCCACTCAGTCAAATCGTGAGTGGCATTTTGTTTTATGCATCTGTTCCAGGTTTATCATTCATAAAACTATAAACCGTATATCCTATCAGTGCAACACCAATGATGGTTGCATATATCCATATTTCAGGCCCTTGAATAGAAGTACACGCAGACACAAGGAACACGGTCGCCAATATAAACGACAATATAGTTTTAACAACGAATTTCTTATTGAACATTTGCAGCAATCTTTTTTCGGATATAATTCTTGGAATAAACAATAATAAGCGTGATAATCACCGCTGTGGAATAACATACAAGATCCATCATATCATAAGTTCCCGTAAATCCCCAACACAATTGAGCAAGTTCAGAACCAAACGCAACAGCTGGCATACTGAGATACCACACACAAGAAACCTTATCGAATCGGTTCCAAATGGCATCGACCAACAACAGATAGGACAATAGCCAAAGCCCGTCAGGCAAACTATAGCGCACCCATTGGGGCAAACTCAACTCACCACCCCACTCACGCAGACTATCTACCCACGGACCAGCATGTTCATAAAAACGAAACATATTTAGCTCCGTTGATCTGAACGTAAGGTAAAGAAACCCTTCCACAAGGAAGAGCACCAAGGCCAGTACCAATTCTATCCTTCTTGCCTTGCTTTTCAGCAGCTCACGCATTTACTTTACTGATTGGTTTTGTACAAAAACAGGGCAAAGATAGTAAATTCTTAGTAATTAGCAATCATAATTCGCAACAAATTCGTATCTTTGCAAAAGATTTTGCATAAAAGACAAGAAATTAATTTTTTTAAACATATATGGCAACCGAATTAAATGAACAAGAGATTCAGCGTAGACAGAACTTACAAGCAATGAAAGATATGGGCATCAACCCCTACCCTGCCGCTGAATATCCAACCAATGCATTTTCAACCGACATTGTAGCTAAGTTCAATGATGAAGCTACCGAGGTACGTCAAGTTTGTATCGCAGGTCGAATGATGAGCCGACGAATCATGGGTAAAGCCTCATTCATTGAACTGAAAGACTCAAAAGGACGTATCCAAGTATATGTGACACGCGACGATATCTGTCCGGGTGAAAACAAGGACATGTATAACGTAGTATTCAAGAAATTACTCGATTTGGGTGACTTCATTGGTATAAAGGGATTTGTGTTCCGCACCCAGACTGGCCAAATCAGCGTCCATGCACAGGAGATCACCGTGTTGTCGAAAAGTCTGCGTCCGCTGCCTATCGTGAAATATAAAGACGGAGTAGCATACGATGCCTTCGAAGATCCAGAGCTACGTTATCGTCAGCGCTATGTCGATCTAATTGTGAATGAAGGAGTGAAAGAGACGTTCGAGAAACGTACTAAAGTGATTTCTACTCTAAGAAAGGTACTCGACGAAGCCGGTTATACAGAGGTCGAAACCCCTATTTTGCAATCCATTGCCGGAGGTGCCACCGCCCGCCCATTCATCACCCACCACAACAGCCTCGACATCGATCTCTACATGCGCATCGCAACAGAATTGTATCTGAAGCGTCTCATCGTGGGCGGATTTGAGGGAGTGTATGAAATCGGAAAGAACTTCCGCAACGAAGGTATGGATCGCACCCACAACCCAGAATTCACATGTGTAGAATTGTATGTTCAATACAAAGACTACAACTGGATGATGTCATTTACAGAGAAATTGCTTGAGACAATCTGTATGGCTGTCAACGGAACGACAGAAAGTGTGGTAGATGGCAAAACCATCTCGTTCAAGGCCCCCTATCGTCGGCTGCCTATCCTTGAAGCCATCAAGGAAAAAACAGGATACGACCTCGAAGGCAAAAGCGAGGACGAAATTCGCAAGGTCTGCAAGGAGCTAAAGTTGGAGATTGACGATTCAATGGGTAAAGGCAAACTCATTGACGAGATATTCGGAGAGTTTTGCGAAGGTACTTTCATCCAACCCACCTTCATTATTGACTACCCTGTAGAGATGTCGCCGTTGACAAAGATGCACCGCTCGAAACCAGGTTTGACAGAGCGTTTCGAACTGATGGTGAACGGCAAAGAATTGGCAAACGCCTACTCTGAGTTGAACGATCCAATCGACCAGGAAGAACGCTTCAAAGAGCAGATGCGACTGGCCGACAAGGGTGATGACGAAGCGATGATTATTGACCAAGACTTCTTACGTGCACTTCAATACGGTATGCCTCCTACAAGCGGAATCGGAATCGGCATAGACCGTCTCACCATGCTCATGACGGGTAAGATGACCATTCAAGAAGTGCTCTTCTTCCCTCAGATGAAGCCACGAAAGGCTCAGATATCTGACAATGCAGACGAGAAAGAGACTCTTGACGTAGAGTAACACTCTGACTAGCTAGAAGATATACTCATATTAATCATTTACGTAATGCAGTTTAACAGTTGCGGAAAAGTAGCAATTATTGGAGGTGGAAGCTGGGCGACAGCTATGGCAAAGATTGTTCTTCACCACGAAGAACAAATCAATTGGTATATGCGTCGTGATGACCGTATCGAAGAGTTCATCCGATTAGGTCACAACCCAGCCTACCTTACAGGCTTGCATTTCGATGTGAGCCGTATTAACTTCTCGTCCGATCTAAACAAGGTTGTACAAGAATCGGACACATTGATTCTTGTGACTCCTTCACCATATTTAAAAGGCCACTTGAAAAAACTCAAAGTGAGCATTCGCGAGAAACTGATTGCTATAGCCATCAAGGGACTGGTACCCGATGACAACATCACTATCTCACAGTACTTTCAACAAGCGTTCAACGTACCAGAAGACAATATCACTACCATTGGTGGGCCGTCTCATGCAGAAGAAGTTGCAATGGATCGTTTGTGCTACCTCACCGTAGGATGCCATAATCTGGACAACGCAAAGACGGTAGCAGAACTCCTCACGAATAAATTTGTAAAGACCTCTGTAAGCACTGACATTGAAGGAATCGAATACAGTTCGGTATTGAAAAACGTTTATGCGATTGCTGCAGGTATTTGCAATGGCCTGAAATACGGCGACAACTTCCATGCCGTACTCGTAGCAAACGCCGTTCAAGAGATGGATCGTTTCCTCCAAAGTGTTGAGAAGCGCGATGACCGAAAGGTAACCAACACCGCCTATTTGGGCGATTTACTTGTGACAATGTATTCTAACTTTTCACGTAACCGTACGTTTGGCACAATGATTGGCCGAGGCTACTCCGTGAAGACGGCTCAGTTGGAGATGGAGATGATTGCTGAGGGTTACTACGGCACATATTGTATGAAGCAAATCAACAAACGGTTCCACGTGAACATGCCAATCCTTGATGCGATGTATAACATCCTCTATGAACGCATATCACCCTCAGTGGAGATCAAGATACTAAGCGACTCATTTAGATAATATGCTAACTAAATAACTAAACTTACAATCATATGAAACTCGAAATCAACAAAACAATCCAGTTCCTTGCAGCAGGCAAGGTTGAATCATACGCAGCTGATGTAAAAGATGCACAGCAAGCATTAGAAGACGGCACTTGTGCTGGTAACGACTTCCTCGGATGGCTCCATCTGCCATCTAGCATTACAACTGCATTCGTTGCAGAAATCAACGAGACAGCAAACACATTGAAAGAGAACTGCGACGCAGTGGTCGTGGCAGGTATCGGAGGTAGCTATCTCGGCGCAAAAGCCGTCATTGCAGCTCTCGATGATAACTTCACATGGTTGAAACCGTCAAAGGCTCCTCGCATTCTATTTGCCGGCAACAACATCAGCGAAGACTATCTCACTGAACTGATTGACTATCTCAAAGGTGTGAAGTTTGGTGTTATCAACATCAGCAAATCGGGTACGACAACAGAAACAGCTATCACTTTCCGCTTGCTCAAGAAACTTTGTGAGGAGCAGATGGGCAAGGAGACGGCAAAGAAAGTTATCGTAGCCATCACCGATGCAAAGAAAGGTGCAGCTCGCACTTGTGCAGATAAGGAAGGCTACAAAACCTTTGTTATTCCAGACAATGTGGGTGGACGTTTCTCTGTGCTCACCCCTGTAGGATTACTGCCAATAGCATGTGCAGGATATGATATAAGTCAACTAGTAAAGGGTGCACAAGATATGGAGAAGCAGTGTGATATCAACGTTCCATTTGCAGACAATCCTTGTGCTGTTTATGCTGCAACACGTAACGCGCTTTATGCAAGCGGTAAGAAGATAGAGATTCTTGTCAATTACCAGCCAAAACTTCACTATGTTTCCGAATGGTGGAAACAACTATATGGAGAGAGCGAAGGCAAAGACAAAAAAGGAATCTTCCCTGCTTCTGTTGATTTCTCAACCGACCTCCACTCTATGGGCCAATGGATTCAGGATGGCGAGCGTACCATCTTTGAGACTGTCATTTCTATTGACAAGCCAAATAGCAGTCTTGTTGTGCCATCAGATGAAGAAAATCTTGACGGCCTGAATTTCTTGGCAGGTAAGCACATTGATGAGGTGAACCATAAGGCAGAGTTAGGAACTCAGTTGGCACACATTGATGGTGGAGTACCAAACATTCGCATCTCTATTGAGAAACTAGATGAGTACAACCTTGGTCAGCTCATCTACTTCTTCGAGAAAGGCTGTGGCGTAAGTGGTCTGTTGCTGAAAGTCAATCCTTTCAACCAACCTGGTGTTGAGGCTTACAAGAAGAACATGTTCGCCCTGCTCAACAAACCAGGTTACGAAGCAGAAAGTAAAGCCATTCAAGAAAGGCTGTAACATCTTAGTTAAAAATATATAAATGCATATCACCATCGCAGGAAATATCGGTAGCGGGAAGACTACACTCACCAATATGCTTGCCCATCACTATGGCTGGAAGCCTCAGTTTGAGTCGGTCATCAACAACCCCTACCTCAAAGACTATTACAAAGACATCCATCGATGGTCGCTCAATCTGGAAATCTATTTCCTCAAGGAGCGTTTCAAAGATATGCTGGAAATTGGGAAGACGAACGAAACCATCATTCAGGATCGCAGCATCTTCGAAGGTGTCTATGTGTTTGTGGCCAATAACAAGTCACGGGGCAACATGTCAGAGACAGACTTCAGGACTTACATGGATCTCTTCCATCTGATGATGTCATTCACGAAGGAACCCGATCTCATGATTTACCTCCGCGCATCTGTCCCACATCTCGTATCCCATATCCAAATGCGAGGCAGAGACTACGAGCAAAGCATCTCACTCGACTACCTACAGGGACTGAACGAACGATATGAGGACTTTATCTACAGGCAGTACAAAGGAAGGGTATTAACTATCGAGGTTGACAATCTCGACTTCCTTCACCATCCTGCGGACTTCGAATTTATTACGCAGCGAATAGACGGATTACTCTTCGGATTATTTAAATAAATCGTTATCACTGTATTATATTATAATGTTAATCGATATAACGAAATAGAATTTATGCACATTGCAATTGCAGGAAACATCGGTTGCGGCAAAACTACACTCACACGCATGCTTGCCAAACGCTACGGATGGACTCCAAAGTTTGAGTCCGTTGATTTCAATCCGTATCTGCAGGACTTCTATCGCGACATGAAACGTTGGTCATTCAATTTGCAAATTTACTTTCTAAACACTCGTTTCAAGGATGTCGTTGAGATCTCCAAGAGTACAGACTACATCGTACAGGACCGCACCATCTATGAAGATGCATGTATCTTTGCACCCAATATTCATGCCATGGGCAACATGTCCGACCGCGACTTCCAGACTTATCAAGACCTTTTTGCACTCATGATGTCGCTCGTTCGTAAACCAGACCTCATGATCTATTTGCGTAGCAGCATTCCTCACCTTATTTCAAAGATCCAAAAGAGAGGACGTGAGTACGAGCAATCCATGCAGATTGACTATCTCAAGGGGTTAAACGATAGATACGAGAAATGGATTACTAACTACGACGGTGAGTTGCTCGTTATCGATGCCGACACTATCGACTTCGAGAACAATCCGCAAAACTTCCAATCCATCACCGACCAGATTGATGCACGTATCTTCGGACTCTTCCCTTTTACTGATCAGAAAGGATAACTACGCATGAAAAAGTTCCTCTTTCAGATCCTGTTCCTCGGTTGCATCCTTTCCGGGTGTGACAAGTTGGAGGATGGTAATGCCGATGTGATACTCGACATCCTGCCTGGCACATGGGCCTTTTCTTATGAATTACAGAGCGATGAAGAGACGGGACTAGCATTTGAATACGACCACGTTATCTTCCGGCAAGACGGTACGGTGAGCATCACCTATCCTGGCGGCTCATTGGAAGGCACATATCAAGTGGGGAGTGCTGTAATCCGCATCGAAGGGAGAATCACCGAAAACGAGACTCGTCAAATGCTTTGGCGCATCATCAGTTTCTCGTCACAGACTCTTTCTGCCGATTACTCATTCGATTTTAATGGTCAAAGCATCACAGCGTTGGTGATGCTGGAAAAGGTTTAGTCTTCCTCATCAATCTCGTCACGCGAGAAAACATAATTGTGTGTCTGCACGTGGAAGGCAGAAAAATAGCCTAGACAACCACCCGAAAAGTTTGTCACAGGGTTACTTCCAGAATTATCCATCACTTGCATAGAATAGAAATAGTCGTAAGTGCGACGATCAATCGAACGTACCTCCAGTCGGATACGGTCTCCGTCATGTAATGCATCTGCTTTATTCTTGTCAAGTTCACGTTCCGTTGTGCAGTTGAACAGTTGCTGCAATTCCTTCCCAGGATTATTGGCATCATTCATCACAGCCCATCTATAGCCAATACCATTGCGATAGAGATGCATAAAGTAGAAGTTGTTTTCGCCGGGGATGTCTTGCAGTTTCAGTTCTGCAAAGAGCATGCGTTCCGTCAAGACTTTCTTCCACACAAATCGGAAAGAGTTGACCTGCGGAGCCTGTTGCATTGTCGATGTCGATGAAAAGTGGCGGCCATTCACATAGATGTCAAGTGTATAGGTAAACGGATAGATGCCTATACAACTTGACGTATAGACTCCTCGCCCAGTATAGTGCAACGTATCGAGCACCATATCTTCATCACTGATAACAACAACTGCTCCTTCCACATTATGAGCATTGGTCTGGTTGTCAGTCATATCCTGTGTAGTTGTCAGGCGCACAGTGGTTTTTTCCTGTGTCATACACCCCTCTGCCACATATATTGCATCGACACTACGATAATCGAGGTCAATCTCTTTTTCGCAGGCTGTCATCACCAACATCACGAAGATATAGAATAAAGAATATTTCTTCATGCCTCTTACCATTTATAATTAAACGAAACCGAAGGAACAATACCAAACAGGCTATACTGTGTAGCCTTCGTGCGCCTTCCACTGGTGCTATCTTCAAACCGTATGAGGTATGGGTTGTAGCGATTATACAAGTTATAAATGCCGAACACCCACTCGCGTGTCCTTCCCTTGGTTGTACGTTTAGTCCATGTAGCACTCACATCCAGTCGGTGATAATCTGGAGCGCGGTAACCATTTCGCTCAGCGTAATAATAGATATAGTTATCAATCATCTCATACTTAGCACTAGGAGCCGTGAAAGCCTGGCCGGAGTTGAACACCCACACTCCGTTTAGCATCCACGACGGTGTAAGTTGATATCCAACAACCACGTTGATATCATGTCGGCGATCGTTGTTCGCATCGTACCATCGTCCTTCATTAATTCCATCAATACGAGTATGACTCCATGCCAGCGTATAGGATAGCCATCCTTTCAATC
>CADBSN010000276.1 GCA_902797255.1 uncultured Bacteroidales bacterium
AAGCTGGCCATAGCCTTGTGGTCTATCGTGGTGGTACCACCTGGTTCACCATCACTGCTCAGGCAGCAGGCGGAGGCAACAACGACTTCAACTAGGCCCTAGCCCTCTCTACAGACCCCCTCTAACACCCCCTTCGGTCCCCCCGTTATCGGGGGACAGGAGGGGGTGTTAGAGGGGGTCTAAATGGTAATTGTTCAATGGTCAACAATCACGTCAGCATAAGAATTAGGATAGTTGTCGCGCATGATTTCAGGGACGATACTGCTATGACCGATTCCGCTGATACCAACGATATGAATCTTATAGAAGTTGTTCCTGATGATGCCATATTCCATAGGTTCCATCTCGTCGCTGATACCGATGCGATGCTGTATCCAGTAAGCATAGTAGGTTTCATAGACACCCATGTTGAACTTACACTGCTTGATGCCATACGTTTTCAACTGGTTGTCGGTATAGGCGGCAAGTTCGTCAAGGGTCATACCACTTGCCGAGTTAATGGCTTGAATGGAACCGTAGAAGTTGTTTTGGTAGAGGTAGATTGTCTGAGGCCAGTACTCAGGGCGATTCTCTTCTTTCAGCTGTCTGAGGACTGGGTCGTAGAGATACACGAATACAGGGTTCACAGCAGCCTTGAAGATGATGCCAGGCGAATAGCCGTTCTTTTGATAGGTCTTAAAGGAGGTATTCTCAAGAATATAAGCATAGCCATAGTTGTTGGCCGAAGGCATGGAAGCAAAATTATCAGTATTGAAATCACCATACCAGTACTTATAGTAATCGTGAGGTTTGTTGACATCAGCAGTGTTAGTCGTCTTCTGATAGAAGAACGGATCTACTACATACTGTTGACCCTCTTCTTTGTACTCAGTAAAGTGCTCGTTCAGCGTGAATGTGGGCTGTGCCGTAAACGTAGGCAGGCTGTCCTTATGTTGGAACAGATAGTACTGCCTGTTGAGGTTCACCAGTTTGTAGTTGGTGATATTGATGTCGGCATACTTCTTACCCTCATGGGTTAGTTGGAAACTGTTCTGCGCCACACCAATCTGCAGTTTAGCCATCACACGTTCCATATCGATGTTCAGCGCATAGGTCTTGTCAATCCAAGGAATCAGGTTGACAGCAATCAACGCTGTGGCCCGACTGGTCATTACGGCTCCATTGTCAGGTATGTTGGCTTCGATACCTTCTTTATAAGAGACGCTGTCAATCATATTGAGGAAATCATCCTCATTCTCAACTTTATCCGGGCTATAATCATAGTTGGCTATAGCGAAGACATCGTAAATACCGCCACGAAGTCTGAAGTTCTCAAAGATATAGGTGATGTCATACTGGGTATTATAAGTCGACTCTGCATCCGAGAGGTCTTTAATAACGACCTTTGTAAAGAATTTCTTGGTAGCTGCATTGTAGAAATATACATCCAGTCTGGTAACGACATATTCGTTACGGAAATAATACTCATCCATACTTCCTCCCATGGCAGGTACCCTGAACTTCATGGACAGGTTCACGGAGCCTCTTCGGCTATCTGCCTCGGTGATTTTCTCCTGAAGGATGGCTTCAAGGGTATCGAAGTCGGCTATGGGCGAGTCTGTAAAGGTTGCGCACACTTTTCCCTTCTCATCAATAATATAGGTGCGAGGGATGGTTCTGGTGGCAAACTGGTAATATAATTCCAGATTGTCTGGAATGTGGAAAGGCATAGTCAAGCCAGCCTTTGACCAATAGGCCTGCACCTCATCCTTCGACTGACTGCGAGGAATATTCAAGACAGGTATCACGGAATGAAATTTGTCGTAGATACGCTGTAACACCTGAAGTTCCTGTTGGCAGTCAGGACATCCGGTATCAAAGAACGTGAGGACATACACTTGTCCGTCGAGTGCAGTTGACGACACTTCCTGCCCGTCAGAGGCATGAAGGGTGAACGAGGGGATGTCATCACCCTCTTTTACCTTCGACGGGGTTTCTTGGCTATCCATGCTTTCGCTGATACATGCTGAGAGCAAGCCCACACAAAGCAACAATAATAGCTGTAAGGAGTATCGTTTCAAAGCTTTAAAGTTTTAAATGATTATTAGATCTTAGAAACCAATTGTTAACTTTCAATGTTATGAGTCTATCCAAATCGTCGGACAGATAGAACACCACTGTATAGAAGTCCTCTCTGTTGAGGTATTCCTGGACAGAAATCTCTCGGCCTATTGATGTATAGAGCGTTCCGATCATACCGATATATTCGGCAAGTGGGATGTCAAACAACTTCTGTCCGTTATCCGTCTTCATGAGGACGATACGATTGTCATTGTTGTTCATCAGGCGCAATACAGGGATATTGAACTGTATGCCTTGCAGAACGCCATACTCCGTATCGTTGAAAGACACGCTGCTTTTGCTA
>CADBSN010000277.1 GCA_902797255.1 uncultured Bacteroidales bacterium
ATGGGCCAGGCTTTCCATCGTCAGGCTATGGATGCTTTCCGTCTGTCTATGATAGTGGGAGGAATTCCTCAAGCCGTCAAAAAGTATGTTGAGACCAAAGACTTTGATGCCGTAGATGCTGCTAAACGTGATGTACTGACTATCTATCGTAATGACATCTTCAACTATGCAGGTGATATAGCCGACAAGGTGGTTTCCATCTTCGACCAGATTCCGCCTCAGCTCTCCAAGCACGAAAAGAAGTTCCGCCTGTCTGCCTTGAAACCAGGTGCAAAATATCGTGACTGGGATGATGCTTTCTTCTGGCTGAAGGATGCGAGAGTGGTCAACATCTGCTATAATTCGACAGAGCCGAACATTGGCCTGAAGATGAACGAAGATCGTACGACATTGAAGTGCTACATGAATGATACGGGCTTGTTGATCAGTCACGCTTTCGACGAAAAGGGCATCGTCTCGTCAGAGATTTATCAGAAACTGCTCTTTGGAAAGTTGGAGGTGAACGAGGGTATGTTCATTGAGAATATCGTGGCCCAAATGCTGACAGCCAGCGGCAACAAACTCTTCTTCTATAGCAAGTCATCAGAGGAAGCAGAGGAACGTATGGAAATCGATTTCCTGCTCCAGAAGGACAAAGTGACCAGCCGCCACAATATCTGTCCTGTAGAGGTCAAGAGCGGCAAGAACTACACACTGTCCTCTCTGACAAAATGCATGAAGAAGTTCGGCGAATACATGACCTCTCCAACCGTGCTCCATGCAGCCGACTATAAGGTTGAGGACGGCATCACCTATCTACCGCTTTATATGGCACCATTGCTATAAGAGAAGAAGTAAGAAGAAGTAAAAGAAGTAAATGAAAACCTCGCGATGTATAGGGAATCGTAGAAGAGTTATGGCTAAAAAAGAAATAGGAATGGATCCCGTATTACTATTAACAAGGGAGATTCCTGCATTGTTTGATTTAGCGACAACGTTGGTGAAAAATCTAACAGATCTGCAAAACAAGATAATAGAACGATTACCCAAAATAAAGTTGCCCGGCACTTTTGAACAATTGAAGCAAGAGGGCGAAGATAACTTGAAGTGTTTTGTATATCTTCGTGCTCTGTATGCTTTTGCCAGGCATATAAGCGAAAGGCTGAATGAAGATTGCTGGGAGACGTTGGAGAATATCCGCGACAATTCTTGTGACATTTCCGAAAATCTGGAGACAACGCTTAGCGCTTACGGCAGTTATGATGATTTCATTGATGACAGAGATAATGGTTTCAAGAGGCTCTGCGAATTGAACGATAAGTTTGAGGAACGTAATGATTTTCCTGTCTTTCTGAGTTTGTCGTTCCATGAAATTCAGAATATTGTCAGCGATCAAGGTTTCATGGATAAACAATTATGGGAAGTAGCTGTGGAGTCACTTATCCCAGACAGGTCAAATATCCAAGAACTTTTGCAAGCGAACGACAATACCTATCGTATAGAATGGAATTGCGATAAAGATGTAAAGGATGAAGGTGACAATAATAGATTCTGGCACTCGATGCAATCAAGGCTGGATAGTTGGAAAAGAGTGTATTTTCCATTGGATATCATCAATTGCCTAATAAAAAGCAATACAGTCAAGTCCACGTGGAAGGACAAAATTTACGAGTGTATTGACTTCTTGGCTTCTGATGGAAACTATTATAACATCGTTAATGGTGGAGTCTCTCGTTTGATATTTCGAAGGACCTCTGAGAATGAGCCTTTTATGGTTCATGCTGAAATGAATAATGGAAAGGAACTCCGAGTCATGACGCCTTGCGCTGATGGAAGTCTGAGACCAATGATGGTGACTAACACAAGGCAAGTTTCGGTAGATCATGAAATTCCATTAGACATCATGATTAGAATAATCTTAGAAGAAAATCCTAAAAAAATAAAGCCTGAACTAGATAAATTAATACTGGCTAGAAAGAAACACCCCAAAGAGTCACCAACAGCCGTTATTGAGGCGGAAGGTCTTAATAAAGACACGGTTAATGTTGATTTGTTGGTAGATTTGAAAAAGGAAGTCCTTAAGGATACTATTTGTGTGTTAATGGAACAAGGCGAGAACTCCAAAAAGAGCAATATTGTTACGTTTAAGAAATATAAAAGAATTGATTCTGATAAAAAAATATTCAAGCTAATAGTTGCGGAGCAAGTTAAGAATCCCAAAGATTACGATAAACCATATACAATATTCAAGTGGATGGAGAGACATAAAGTCGGTGAGGAACAAATGGAAGCAGAATAGATAGACGTTTAAGAAGAAAGATTATGACTAAACTTGGAACACCCTTAAAAGGCGGCCTGACACTTTTCGGTGAGGCATATAAGAAAACCAAACGGCAGATGCTGACATCGGTCGTGATACTCATCGTCATCACACTCATCGTTGCCTTGCTGATGTGGTGGGCTGAATACGAGAAGAACCCGGAGTTTGGCTATGTGGATGCCCTTGTATGGAACTTCGTGAAGTATGTGGGTGACCCTGCAGAAGTGGGCGAACCGCCAATCACGGGGCTTGGAAAGTTTATGGGTACGCTGGTGGGTGTGCTGGGTATTGCTATCTTTGCTGTTCCTGCTGGTCTTATCGGCTCTGGTCTTATCGATGCGATGAACGACGAGAAGCGTGAGAAAGAACTGCTGGAGTTGCGAAAGAGGATTCGTAAGGCTTTTCTGCGCGACAGCAACAAGGCGCTGAACAACTATCTGAGAGAGCATAGCGAAGACGATGGTTGGAAACTCGGCAATGAAGACTTGTACTTCGTGCCCCAGGAGATTCCTGTTTATAAGATGCAGGCACGTCAGAACATGGACCTGAAGGATATCATAGACTGTTGCAAGAAGTTTGATGAAATACGACTGAAGAATGTGGCACAGGCGAAGGCTGAGGCTGATGCCCGTTTCGTGGTGGAGTATGTGCCACTGACTGGTGCCAAGTATGGCTGCTTTATCGACAGAAAGTCGAAGGTAACCATTGTCTCTACGAGTAGTTATGCCGAGAAGGGCACAGGCTGGTTTACATACTATCTGGCTATGTTGGGCGGATTTAACTATCTGAGTAAGGATTTGGAAGTGGATTATGATGATCAGGATCCATATTTCAATATGAACAGTAAGCCACGGCACGACATGAAGACGAAAGAAGAGCATGAGAATCGTGAAGCGAAAAATAAGATTGATGAAAAGCAAAAATATCGCGATGCCTTCTTCCACGACCTGACCAGTTGTTGCCAGGGCGAGGACTCTTGGGTTATCATCATGAAGCATCATCTGAAAAGCAAGGTGGATAGTCATGACTTCCACTTCAACTGCTCGAAGAAGG
>CADBSN010000278.1 GCA_902797255.1 uncultured Bacteroidales bacterium
CAGTTCATTCAGCGTATGCTCACGCTCCTGCATGGTGCGTGTCAGCTTGATAGCGCCGCCAGTAATGATATAGCATCATGGTTCCAGTTTGATAGCATAGATGCGAAGCCATGAAGCATGTTGTGGGCGATCTTTTATTCTGGCTTTTTCCTTGCCTAATAGCATTTCACTCGTGCGACTATTCTCCAAAGGACGGAAAATCTTGTCAAGGTCAGCCTCTGGCGATATATCAAGAATCAGGCACTGTATGCGTTGGTTGTCATCAATGGTATCGTAGATGGCCTGATTGATATCTGTAATCTTGAAGTACGACTCCAAGTCTGCCATGTTAGTCAAGAAGAAATCCACCAGCCACTCAGGATCGCTCCACTGGTCGAAGACCGTTTTCAAAGCGTTATCCGCCACACCGTCGTAGCGTACTGCCCATAGGGTGTTATTATCGAGAATCTTGTCGAATGTCATACATTATCTGTTTTATCTGGTGCAAAGGTACGAAAACATATTAAAAACAACTGCCAGTTGTACAATTCCTCGTTTTGAATGGATTTTTCTCTTTCTTTTGGTCGTTTTGACACCCCTGTTTTACAAAGGATGCCAGCAATGCCACAGGGACAGGTGAGTGATATGGGATGGATGAAGGCTGATGGATGAGGGGAAGAAGCAAAGACCCCCTCTAACTCCCCCTCTAGGGGGAGGAATTGAGGTCAAAAGTCGAGAGACAAGAGGCAAGAGTCAAGAGAAAAAATAATCCCCAAAAATTTGGAGGAACGGAAAATACTTTGTATTTTTAAAGGTGAATGCAAATCATTTCCTCTAAAAATTTCAGAAAATGTATTGTTGATTGTATTTTTTTTCTTAACTTTGCAGTGATTTGGCAAAGCCAAAAGAAGACCTTGATTTCAGGAAATTAAATCCTTCATGAATAAGAAGTACCTCATACCTTGTCTGTCAATTCTTCTCTGCATCATCATAGGGTGTAGTGAGGGTGTTGATGTAGCTCAACGGCATGAGGTGGACTCTCTTAACTTGTTGGCTTACCATACGCGTTATGTGGGTTTGGATTCGACGGCTCATTGTGCCCAGAGGGCTTACGAGGCATCATTGACGGCTGACGGTAAGCTCTATAACGAGGGACGTGCAGAGGCTTTGGCGAATCTGGCTTTTGTGCAATATATGTTGATGGACTACGACAGCGCTACTGCTCTATACACCCAGAGTGCTGAGATGTCGAAGAATATCATCACGAAGGTGGTTGCTGATGTGGGGCTGATGAAAATCTGTCATATTACCGGTCGAAATGATGAGTTCCTGAATTATCGTCATGATGCAGAACTGAAGCTGAACCGTTTGGCTGAATCGCTCAACGAGATGGACCTCCCACCTATACAATACACCTTCCTCAATTATGCCAAGAGTGAGTTCCACTTTGCATCTGCCACCTATTATAATAACATCTTGCATCCAGAATTGGCGGCTGCTGAGATGGCTGCTGTGGAGAACAACATGTGGATGATCAACTACGACTTTGCGCAGTTGGCCCGTTATTATATCCTGATGGGTGATTACGAGACGGGGCGTGAGTTGGGCATGAAGTTCGACCTCACTTATATGGTGGCAAGTGCTTCGCAGCATGTGGCCAAGGATTTGATTCATAGGGGTGACATTCAGTTTGGTGACTCTGTCTCTCCGTTTGCCTTATACATCGCTCAGGATGCTTTACGACTCTTCCGTGAATATGGCTCTTTGTACAGTCGTGCTACCACTTATCTCACCATTTCCGACTATTATGCTCAGAACAATATGCTTGAGGTGGCACTCGATACGGCTACGAAGGCTCTTGAGTTTGTCAATATCCAACACAAGGGTGTCTATGGCGACGATATCGATTTCCTGACCCCGTTCTCTTCACGGGAGGATGTGGAACCTACTGAATTGACTTGGTTGAAACAGAAAAAAATCAGTTGTGCCTGGGAATGGATTGCAACCATTCGTCAGCATCTCAGCTCGCTTTTCGAGCAGATGGGGATGTACTCAGCTGCCAATTATAACCAGCGAATCTACATCGGAATCATGGACGATATCCGTCAGGACAAGCGATTGGATTTCCAGATTGAGGAACTGGAGCAGGCGAAGTCTGATCAGACTGCCTGGGCCTGGGCTATTGCCATCCTGTCTGTGGTAGCTTTCATCTCGATTTTCCTCTATATCCGTCACCTGAAACGAATGACAGAGAAGTCGTACGAGAACGATATCGACAATGTTGAGGCATCATTCCGTAAATGGATGGATGAGAACGAGGCGCTGTATAACTCGTTGGAGGAGCGAGAGAAGATGGTTGATAGTCAGACTTATATCCACGAACAGCATATTGCAGAAAACAAACGGAGCTATATCGACAAGTGCACGAGTCTTTCGCTGGTGTATAGCATCACTCCGTTCCTCGATCGTGCCATCAATGAGTTGAACAAACTCAAGATGTCGAACGAGACGGATGAGGTAAGAACAGAACGCATAGAGTATCTCTCGGAACTGATTGACCGCATCAACCTCTACAACGAGGTACTGTCGCATTGGATTAAGGTGCGACAGGGAATGGTGACGCTCAACATTGAGAACTTCGATATCCAGTCGTTGCTCGATACCCTGAGCAAGAATCGCAACTCCTTTGAAAACAAGGGATTGACGCTCGTGGTTCAAGATTCAGATGCTGTGGTGAAGGCTGATAAGGCTTTGACCTTGTTTATGATGAACACCCTGCTCGATAATGCTCGCAAATATACACCTGAAGGTGGTGAAGTGGGTATTCGTGCCGAAGAGACGGATGAATATGTAGAGATATCTGTAACTGATACAGGTCGAGGCCTTTCACAGGACGATATCCGCACGATATGTCTGGAGAAGGTGTATGACTCCAGCCAGATTGGTGATGTGGAACATGATGAGACCTTGAAGAAGAATAAGGGATTTGGATTCGGACTCATGAACTGTAAGGGTATCATCGACAAATACAAGAAAACCAATCAGTTGTTCTCTGTTTGTACGTTTAACATCGAGAGCGAGCTGGGGAAGGGGAGTCGCTTCTATTTCCGTTTGCCGAAGGGGGTGATGAAAGCTCTTGTTATTTGCCTCATGATGCTCCCTGCATGTATTTCCGGAATGGCTCAGACGCCTTATGATGCTGATACTGCGATTGTGACTCAGATGCGTCAGACGAAACAACAGCAGGTGGACAAGGAAAAGGAGTACGAGTCGTTGAAGCAAGCGAATGCTGCCCGTCAGACCTTCATCATCATCGCCATCATGCTGCTGATTATCGGCTTTGTGGTGTTCCTCGTCATCTATTATCGTGTTCACATGTTGCCGATATTCAATATGCGCCAGCTGATGCAGTTCAACAAACGGTTGTTTGAGACTTCAAATCCGGATTTGTTGGATTTGACCTATAAGGGTGTGAACGACATCAAGGCGATAGACGGAATTGCATTGGGTGTGATGCAGAACGAAGATGCCCAGTTGATGATTCGTATGAGTCATGACTGCCCGATACCTGACGCGGTGGACACGATTGCACGGCATAGTTTCATGACAGGGAAAGAGATGACGATGAACGATGGATTGTTGCGTACCTATCTTCTGAAACGTCCTGCTGCGTCAGACGATGAAACCACGGATGATTGTCCGCCTGTAGGAGTTCTGGCTCTTGTGTTCCATAACGCTTCGTTGTCGACCCACGATGAGATGATTATCCGTCTGATAGCAGAGCATCTGGCGAAGTATGTCTATTACTCCGATACAAAGGTTGAATACCAGAAAGTGGAACTGCAACTGAAGGAGGATGAGAAACTGAGGGCAGAGAAGGAAGAGAATACGATTCATATTCAGAATATGGTGCTCGACAACTGTCTCTCTGCCATTAAGCACGAGACGATGTATTATCCGAACCGTATCCGCCAGTTGCTCGACGACTCGAAGCAGAAGCAGACGATGACCAATGAGGAGAACATTTCACAGTTGTCCGAATTGATCAATTATTATAAAGAGGTGTTCACCGTGCTTAGTTCGTGTGCAGCCCGTCAGCTGGATAATGTGATGTTCAAACGTAAGACCATCCCTGTCAGCCAATTGGCACAATATGCCGAGAAGAGCATGAAGCGGTTGGCTCGTAAGCGCGATGTGGAGATTGATTTTTCCGTTGAAAAAGACTCGCATCTGAAGGTGGTAGGTGATCAGCAGATGTTGGAATATCTGATTGACAATCTGTTTGCGGCAGCCCTCTATACAGAGCAAGACCGAGCTATCAGTCTGTCGTTCGACCGCTATGGTGAGTTCGTCAGAATGACACTGAAGGATGAGGAGGTGAAGAAATCGGAGGACGAATTGTCACATCTGTTCTATCCAGAACATCTGCATTATGATGAAGAAACAGATAAGCTGATAGGGGTGGAATACCTCGTGTGTCGTCAGATTGTTCGTGAGCACGATGAGTATGGAGGCCGTAGAGGATGTCGTATCATCGCTTCTCCAAGTGGTCAGGGTTATAAGATGGAAATCATGATAAATGGGATTTAGTAAAGTTGAAAGTTGAAAAATGCGATTGAGTGAGTGCAGAGTCATGCTCGCATGAACTATGCCGAGCGGAAGCATTTTGGGCGAAAGCCAAAGTTGGAAGTAATAAAGTAATAAATATTAGGTATGAACAAGTTTAATGTAATTATCGTCGAGGATGTGATGCTGGAGCTTCGTGGTACAGTTGAGATTTTCAAAAACGAAATTCCTGAAGCAAACATCATTGGTACAGCTCAAAATGAAGAAGAGTTTTGGGCGTTGATGGCTGAGAATACGCCTGAATTGGTATTGCTCGATTTGGGTCTTGGCGGCTCAACAACTGTAGGTATCGACATCTGTCGGAAACTGAGAGAGAAGCAGGCTCCTGTGAAGGTTCTGATTTTTACAGGTGAGGTTTTAAACGAGAAACTATGGGTCGATGCACTCGATGCAGGTGCAGACGGTATCATCCTCAAGAGTGGCGAATTGCTTACTCCTGGTGATGTGCAGAGTGTGTTGAACGGCAAGCGCTATGTCTTCAATCAGCCAATCCTGAAGAAACTTGTCAAACGTTTCCGCCGTTCTGTCTTGAACGAATATCGCCGTCAGGAGGCATTCGTGAAATATGATATCGACGAATACGATGAGATTTTCTTGCGTCACCTCGCATTGGGCTATACGAAAGATATGATTGCTAACCTGCGCAGTATGCCGTTTGGTACGAAGTCGCTCGAGAAGCGTCAGGCAGAACTTATCAGCCGTCTCTTCCCGAATGGCGAAAGTGAGCGTATCAACGTGCCACGACTCGTGACTCGTGCATTTGAATTGAGAATACTCGACGTAGATAATCTGGAACCGGATGAAGAATAACCGAATCGTCAACTGGATGCCCATCGGACTTTTGGGTCTGATTCTGTTGCATGCCATCGTCTCATGGATTGGAAATATCTATGGGTGGGGGGTGAACAACCTGTTCAGTCAGGCTGGCATCCGTTGGACGGTCGCAAATTTCATTCCAAACATAGCTCAGGCTCCATTTGCAGAAGTGATGATGGGACTCATCACGATTGGTGTGGCGACAGAGTCGGGTTTCTTCAGCGCTTTCAGCAAGAATGCCTCACTGAAGCAACAGCGGGCACTCTCATTGGCTATGTTGGTTCTCATCATGCTTATCATCATCGTGGCTTGCATGGTAGTCCTGCCCAATGCTCTCCTGCTCAGTCCTTTCGGAACCATCACCGATTCGCCGTTCTCACAGGGCCTGTATGGCATCGTGTGTGTCATAGCAATCATTGTGAGCAACGTGTATGGACTGTCGTCAGGACGTTTTTTCAGCCTGAACGACACCATCAAAGCCCACGTGTCTTTGCTGCTACAGTGCCTGCCTTGTTTCCTCTCTATGATACTCACGGCAGTACTGATGGAATCAATTGCCTATTCTCAACTGATGGATGTTTTCTCGTTGGCATTCACCATCATCTCATGGTTCTTGTACCTGCTGCCTTTTGTGGCGCAACTCATACAGATTCTGAAATCTTGACCATGAACTTTTTGAGAAACATCATGACTAACAGATATATTCAAAACTAATGATCACAAAACAATGAAAAAACTACATTTAATCTTATTTGGAATTGCAGGACTTTGTATGATGCTTCCTGTAAATGCTTCTTCAATCCAATCAACTAATCGCTCTGTGGTAACGAAAGCAAAGAAACGTATCATTAAGAAAGTCGGCCCCATCCTTATAGACTGCCCTCAGGGAACCAACCCTCGTCTGCCTTGGCAGGTGTGGGTCACTTATAGCGATGGAACCGGTGAGTGGCGCCAAACCAAATGGGCCAACTCTGCACAGGCGACAGAGCAGACCGAACAGACCTATCCAGTTGGGAAACAATACACAGTCGATGGGGTGATTACAGGTGATAACACCACAGAGAATGGCTATCCGATTATGGCCACAGTCACGGTGGTCAGTTCGAAATGGAGTGTTCCTTCCAGTAAACCTGTTGCAGAACCTCTCCCTTTGACGATGGTGTCCATCACGGGCGATAACCGTCTCACATGGAATCGTAACCTCGACATCCGTGAGATATTGTCGTGGGATGTATCTCAGCAACTCTATAATTATCGTGACACGTACGGGCTCCCGACAGAAGGCTATAAGGTGGCAGATGGTTGGGATTCTCCAACGACCAAACTTAAAGGTCATGGTTCGGGGCACTACATGTCCGCTTTGGCTTTTGCTTATGCTTCGACTTATGGAACAGAAGAAGGACGTCAGATTCGTTCGCGTATCGAACGGATGGTCAATGAATTGCGTGAGTGCCAGGAACGTACATTTGTGTGGAGCGATTCGCTGGGACGTTATTTCGAGGCACGCGACTATGCTCCAGAACCTGTACTGAAAGAGATGAAGGGTAATTGGGCTGCATTCAACGAATACAAGAAAGACTATAAGCATTACGGATATGGTTACCTCAATGCCATTCCTGCAGCTCATCCTGCTCTTATCGAGTGCTATCGTGCGTATAATAATGAGGAGTGGGTATGGGCTCCTTATTATACGATTCATAAGCAACTGGCAGGTTTGATTGACATCGCAAACGTGATGAACAGTATCACCACTTCGCTGAACGACGTGCAAGCCAATCTGTCGGGTCGTGGAAGCAGTATGAGCAACAAACAGATTGCAGCTAAGGCATTGCTGATTGCGAAGGATATGGGACTTTGGGTGTGGAACCGCATGCATTATCGTACCTATGTGGAGACAGAGGGCGATAAAGCGAAACTGCAGGCTCGTCCAGGAAACCGCTACGAAATGTGGAACATGTATATCGCTGGAGAGGTGGGAGGTATGCAGGAGTCACTTTCCCGTCTCTCTGAGATGGTGACAGATCCTACAGAGAAGGCTCGTCTGCTCGAAGCTGCCAATTGTTTCGATGCTCCTGCTTTCTACAAGCCGCTTTCGAATAATATGGATGATATCCGTACCCGTCATGCCAATCAGCATATTCCGATGATTACAGGAGCGCTCCGCTCTTATCGTGGCAACAACAATCCATATTATTATAACATTGCACTCAACTTCTGGAACATGATTCAAGGACGTTATGCCTATGCGATGGGTGGTGTTGGAAACGGTGAGATGTTCCGCCAGCCTTATTCGCAGATGCTGAGTATGAATACAAGCGTCAGCAGAGGGTGGGGGAGAAACGGTCGTACAGTTCCCGATCCAAACATCAACGAGACCTGTTGTGCTTATAATCTGGCGAAACTGACCAAAGACCTCAATTGCTTCGATCCTGATGATGCTCGCTATATGGACTATTACGAGCGTGTGCTGTATAATCAGATTGTCGGCTCTGTCAATCCTGATCACTATTCGTGCACCTATCAGTATGCGGTAGGAATGAATGCACAGAAACCTTTTGGAAACGAGACTCCTCAGTCTACTTGCTGCGGTGGTACAGGTGCAGAGAACCATGTGAAATATCAGGAGGCTGCTTACTTTGTGAACGATCGGACTATCTGGGTGGCACTCTATATGCCTACTGTGGTACAATGGGCACAGAAAAATGTCGTGATAGAGCAGGAGTGTATGTGGCCTGCTGAGTCATCAAAGATTAAGATAAAGAAGGGTGGTACTACGTTCTCGATGAAACTTCGTGTACCTTATTGGGCAACAGAGGGTTTCAACGTGAAACTGAACGGAAAGTCTTTGGGTAAGAAATACCAGCCTTGTTCGTATTTCGAAATACCTGAACGCCTATGGAAGGAAGGCGATGTGGTTGAAATCACTATGCCTTTCACCAAACATATCAACTGGGGACCAGACAAGATGGAACTCGCTGCAACAGCAGAGAATCCTCAGCAACCTTTTGCACCTATGTGGACGGGTACTTTGATGTACGGCCCACTGGTTATGACTACCGAGGAAGTGCAGTCGTGGAACGATGCCGACTTCACCCTCAGTTCCGACCTTCATGAGATTCAACTGCTTGGTGCACAGTCGGGAACAGGTAAGGATGCGAACCTATATACTTTGACGCTTAACGGAAAACGTTTTGTGCCCGACTACTATGAAACGCATCGCTCTACCCACTATTTGCGTCTCAATGTGAGTGCAGACAATAACGGAAAGACGAAAGCTGGCAAACTCGACCGTTCTACGCTTGACGCAGCAATCAAGATAGCAGCTAGCCGCAAGGCTGAACAGGAGAAGTGGAATGCGCTCACCGTAAAAGTTCCTGCACACGCTCCATGGGCTCCATACGGATATGCTCGATTGATGGAGCAGTTGCGTAATGCGGAAGCCGTTTCTGCCAAGGATGCCAAGACACTTACTCAGACAGAGGTTAATGCTGCAGCCACATCGCTCAATATGGTCATCAATACAATGCGTCCAGGTAATCTTGCAGAACCAGAAGACCTGAACGAACTGCAGAACCTCCTGACCGAAACCAAGGAGATACGCAACAAAACGACCGAACTTCGTGAAGCCATCGACTATGCAGATATGGTAGTCGGATACGTGAATGGTGGAAGCGGAACGAAAGATATGATTGTCAAAGCGCTTGACCAACTCAAAGAAGCACGAAAAACAATTAAGTAATTTTTGGCGTTTTTAAGACGCGTTAAGAGATTCTGTGTTTCTTCTCGATACTCCCCCGATTTTGAACTCAAAACTCAAAATCGGGGCTTTTTTGAGCGAATTTGAGCATCTTGGCTTTTTAAAGCGTCGAAAAATTTGTGGATATCGAGAAAAATCCTTACCTTTGTAGGGAAATCCCTTTTCACTTACTGCTAAACGAATAATGAATTTAAAAATCAAATAGTAAAAGAAAGAAATTAATATGGTGGATCAGCAAGACAGAATTATTAAAGTTGACATCAACGAAACGATGAAGTCCTCGTATATCGACTACTCTATGTCGGTTATCGTGGCACGTGCGTTACCTGATGTCAGAGATGGATTCAAACCTGTTCATCGTCGTATCCTTTTCGACATGATGGAACAGGGTATTACTTCGGATAAAGCAACAAAGAAGAGTGCACGTATCGTGGGTGACGTGCTCGGTAAGTATCACCCACACGGTGACTCGTCTGTATATGGAGCTTTGGTTCGTCTGGCTCAGCCTTGGGCGATGCGTTACACGCTTGTTGACGGACAAGGTAACTTCGGATCAGTCGACGGTGATGGTGCTGCAGCAATGCGTTACACTGAGGCTCGACTCACGAAGTTGGGTGAGGTGATGATGGACGACCTCTACAAGGATACGGTCGATTTTCAGCCTACTTACGACGACTCTAACACAGAGCCTACAGTGCTCTCAACCAAGATTCCTAACCTCCTTGTGAATGGTGCAACAGGTATTGCAGTGGGTATGGCTACCAACATTCCAACTCACAATCTGGGTGAGGTTATCGACGGTTGTGTGGCATACATCGATAACCCCGATATCGATACCGACGGTTTGATGCAATACATTAAAGGTCCAGACTTCCCAACAGGTGGTATCATCTGTGGTATTGATGGTATCAAGGAGGCATACGATACTGGACGTGGACGTATCGTTATCCGTTCGAAGACTGACTTCGAGACTGACGGTCAGCACGAAAAGATTGTTGTTAACGAGATACCTTATAATGTCAATAAGTCAGAACTCATCAAGCGTATCGCCGACCTCGTCAACGAAAAGAAGATTGAAGGTATCAGCAATGTGAATGATGAATCAGACCGCGAGGGTATGCGTATCGTAATCGACTTGAAGCGTGACGCCAACTCAAATGTGGTGCTCAACAAGCTCTACAAGATGACAGAACTCCAGAGCAGCTTCAGCGTCAACTGTATCGCTATCGTGCGCAAGCGTCCTAAGACTTTGACCCTTAAGGACTGCATCAAGGAGTTCGTGGATCATCGTCACGAGGTGACCATCCGCCGTACGAAGTTCGATAAGAAGAAAGCTGAGGAGCGTGCTCATTTGCTCCAGGCTCTCATTATCGCCAGTGATAACATCGACGAGGTGGTACAGATTATCAAGAGTTCGAAGGAGCCTGCAGAGGCTATACGTCGATTGATGGACCGCTTCGGATTCGACGAGCCACAGGCTAAGTATGTGGTTGAGATGCGACTCCGCCAGCTCACAGGTCTGCAGCAGGAGGCTCTCCACGCTGAATATGACGAGCTGTTGAAACTCATCGAATACCTGCAGCAGATTCTGGACGACCCAGAACTCTGTAAGAAGGTGATGAAGGACGAACTCATCGAAGTGAAAGAGAAATATGGAGACGAACGTAAGACCATCATCGATCCTCGTGGCAGCCAGAATTTCAACCCAGAAGACTTCTATGCCGACGATGCATGTGTAGTGACCATCTCACACCTTGGTTATATCAAGCGTACACCGCTCACTGAATTCCGTACACAGGCTCGCGGTGGTGTGGGCAGCAAGGGCGGAAGTGCTCGCGACACAGACTTCATCGAGCATATCTATCCTGCTACGGGACATAACACCATGATGTTCTTCACCCAGAAGGGTCGTTGCTACTGGATGAAAGTCTATGACATTCCTGAGGGAGGCAAGACGTTCAAGGGACGTGCCGTTCAGAACATGCTCAATATCGACTCCGACGATAAGGCTACAGCATTCATCTGCATCAAGAACATCAACGACCAAGAGTTTGTTGACAGCCACAACCTCATGTTCTGTACCAAGATGGGTATCGTCAAGAAGACAGCATTTGCCAATTATGCACGTCCACGTTCTACGGGTATCATCGCCATCAATCTGATTGAAGGCGATATGGTGAAGGATGTGCTCCTCACCAGCGGAACAGACGAAATCATGATTGCCAGCCGCGACGGACGTGCCATCCGATTCGTAGAAAACACGGTACGCGTGATGGGACGTGGTGCAACCGGTGTGAAAGCCCTCAAGCTCAATGGTCCTGACGATGAGATCGTAGGTATGATTTCATTGCAGAAGCCGGAAGGACTGAGCGAAGAGGAGATGATTAACGACCCAACCATCCCAACTGTACTTGTTGTCAGCGAGAATGGATACGGTAAGCGTAGCTCAATCTTCGACTACCGCATTACCAACCGAAACGGTAAGGGAATCAAGACCCTCAACATCACCGAGAAAACTGGCAAGCTTATTGCTATTAAGTCAGTAACAGACGATGATGACCTGATGATTATCAACAAGAGCGGAATCGCCATCCGTCTGGCGCTCAAGACTGTACGTATTCAGGGACGTAACACGCAGGGTGTGACCCTCATCAACCTCAAGAAGCGCAACGATGCCATTTCGAGCGTTTGTAAGGTGGAGCATGAAGAGGTAGAGGACGATGAGAACGTGCCTGATGCTGACGGACAGACCAATATGACATACAAGGATACTCCAGAAGTGGAGAATACCAATAACGAGACTAGTGAAGAATAAACAGTAACCAATTAAATTGAATAGTTATGAAAAAATTATTATTCGTCTGCGCATTGTTGACAGCAAGTTCAACTTTGTTTGCACAAAAGTATGCAGTGATTGATGCCAATCAAAAGCTCACTGATGCATGCCGTGATGCACAGAATATCGATTACCGCTTGGTTAATCAGGCTTGGAAAGACATACAAGAGTGTATGGTACACGAAAAGAGTAAGGACTACTACGATACTTGGAGAGTGGCTGCTAAGATCAAGAACATCCTCACATTCAAACTCTATCAGGATGGGCAGACCAACGGGCTCGACACACTCCAATACTTCACTGGTTTGAGCGACATTCTCGGATTCTATTCTAAGTACGAGAAATGCCTCACAACTCCAAACGAAAAGGGAAAGTTGCCAGTCAAGCCAGCCGACTATAAGGAACTGCACAAGGAGGCTCAGACAGAGGCATATTCACTCCGTGGAAACATCCTGTCGGGTGCTCAAGCTATCCTGAACTCACATCCAAAGGAATCAATCAAACTGCTCGAATGCTACCTCAGTACCTTCGACGATCCACTCTACAAGGAATTGAAACTCAACGAGAGAGACTCCCTGATTGAGAATGCAAACCTCTACTATGGTATGGCCCTCAAGAATATGTCTCAGACATGGGAGGACACACTCAATTACCTCAAATGGTACGAGAAGGTACTCGCTTCACCTACCTATGGAACCTATACCTGCGTTGAGCTTATGAACACCTACAAGGATCATGGCGACATGGTCAACTGGGAGAAGTATTGCCGCTATGCAGCAGAGCACTTCAACGACGTACAGTTCCCAAAACTCCTCGTTCAGGAGTACATACATCAGGGTAAGAACGACGAAGCAATCAAGCGTTGCGACGAGATGGCTAAGCTCTATCCAACCGAAATCTATTTCGTTGAGACCAAAGCCCTCATGACTTTCAACGACAAGAAGTACAAAGAGGCTGTCGACATGTTCAAGAAACTCATCGAGATTGATGCGAACTATGGACGTGCTTGGACTTCACTCGGAACATGCTACTATCAGATTGCAATGGAGAATCGTAACAACATCGCAGAGTGTAAGAAATGGATCAACGAAGCCATCCCATGCTATAAGAAGTCAGAAGAGTTAGAACCTGATCAGCCAGCTCTCTGGGGCAACTACCTCTATCGTTGCTATCATGCACTTCAGGATGCAGCCAACGAAAAGAAGTATGCTAAGTATAAGGATGCTTAATCCGACTGACTGCTTAGACTGACAATTTGTCGGATTCATCTACAGCAGATAGATAATAAAAATGCGTCGAACCAACCGTTCGACGCATTTTTTTGTAGATGACTTCCGCCATTACTTTTCCCAATTCTAATACCCCGGCTTCCATAAACCAGTTATTGCGTTGTCTAGGGGCCCATTTACCATTCAGACCCCCTCTAACTTCCCCTTTATGGGGAGGATGGGGGTCTAGTTTAAAGTGTAAAGTTTAAAGTTGATAGTCAGTTTAAAGAGTTTAAGGAGTTTAAAAGTTCAAGAATTTGTTTTTTAGATTGTGACAACAATCGATGTATTTTCTCACGAAGTATGTGAAGGTTCTGAAAGAGATAAAGATGAGGGGTAGATATTTTTATCTGTAAACTTGCTTATAAGGAAAAATAGATGCCTCGCATCGTCAAAGGGCTGTAAAGCCCGACACATACTGAAGTGAGGTTTTTTTCATGTTTTTGTTAAAATCTATAATTTTATATTTTAATTATTCACTCTTAATTTATTACTTTCAACTTCTTAAACTGACTTTCAACTTTCAACTATCAACTTTCAACTTTACTCCTTCCTCCCCTTAGAGGGGGAGATGCCAGAGGGTCTTTATAAAAAAAGGAGGTCCGCTTCACAAGAAGCAGGCCTCCCACAATTAGGTTATTATTCAATTTTAGGCTAGTTTTCGGTTGCTATATTTTAGAACGTTCGATTTAGAAACGACCACCACCTGGCATTCCACCACCCATTGGCATTCTGCCGCCACCTGCTGGCATTGCACCACCTGCTGGAGCCATCGGCATGTTAGCCTGACGAGCTGCACGCTGCTGACGGAGTTCACGACGTCCTGATGCG
>CADBSN010000279.1 GCA_902797255.1 uncultured Bacteroidales bacterium
ACCCAGAGCCGGGGTCGAACCGGCACGGGTTGCCCCACTGGTGTTTGAGACCAGCGCGTCTACCGATTCCGCCATCTGGGCTTGGTGATTGACTGTTTCTTCTAATGAAGATTGTCGCGCTTCAGGATGGGCTTGAACCAACGACCCCATGATTAACAGTCATGTGCTCTAACCAACTGAGCTACTGAAGCAGGATGCTAACTTGAAGGGAATTCGGCGCTCCGTCCCGTTTAGCGGCTGCAAAGTTAGTAAATAATTCATAATTCACAATGCATAATTCAAAAATTCTTTCATTTTTTTTTGTTTTTTTACCATTCTCTAAACGTGAAACGCTAAACTCTCAGCATTTTTTACTAACTTTGCGGCCAATATGCGAGTACTGATAATCAATACATCGGAACGTGTGGGCGGTGCAGCTATCGCAGCTAACCGCTTGATGGAGGCACTGAAGAAGAACGGTGTCAAGGCGAGGATGCTGGTGCGTGACAAACAGACGGATCAGATGACGGTTTTCGCCATTCCTTCGTCGTGGCTGTTGCCTCTGAAATTTGTGTGGGAGCGCTTGTGTATCTTCGTGGCAAACGGATTTAGGAAGAGAAACATCTTCCAGATGGACATTGCCAACACAGGAACTGACATCACTCAATTGTTTGAGTTTCAGCAGGCAGATGTGATTCATCTTCATTGGGTGAATCAGGGATATTTGTCGCTGAACGACTTGAACAAGATTCTGCATGCAGGCAAACCGGTAGTGATTACGATGCACGATATGTGGTACTTTACAGGAATCTGCCACTATGCGGGCGAATGCACTCGTTATGAATCAGGTTGCTACAAATGTCCACAGCTGACGAATGGTGGATGGGGCAAGGACTGGGCGCAATTCGTGTTCGATCAAAAGAAACAGATGTACAGCGATGTTAAGATTTCGTTTGTAGGTTGTAGTAAATGGATTGCCAATTTGGCTCGTAACAGTCGTTTGACACAAGGACAATTCGTCATTAACATCCCAAACACCATCAACACTCATGTGTTTCATCCGACGGATATGTTAGAGGTGCGTAAGAAGTGGAATTTGCCAGCAGATAAGATCCTGATTTTGTTTGGTTCGCAACGTATTAACGATGAACGAAAAGGATTCCGCTACCTTGCTGAGGCTTGTAACATCATTAAGAAGGAAGGAAAAGAACTGGCAGACAAACTTGGAGTCGTTGTATTAGGCAGTCATTCAGACAAGGTGGAGAGCCTCATTCCGTTTGATGTGTATCCCATCAACTACCTCAGCAGCGAACATGAGGTGATGGAGATGTATAATGCGGTCAACCTGTTTGTGACACCATCTTTGCAGGACAACCTGCCTAACACGATTGTCGAAGCAATGGCCTGTGGTACGCCTTGTGTGGGATTCAAAGTAGGAGGTATTCCTGAGATGATCGACCATCAGGAGAACGGCTACGTGGCCAATTATATGGATGCAGCAGATTTTGCCAAAGGTATCCAATGGTGTTTGGACAAGGAGAACTACGATACATTGCGTGAGAATGCTCATAAGAAAGCCTTAAACACCTATAGTGAAGACCGTATTGCTCGTCGCTATACAGATGTCTATGAAATGCTGCTGGAACAATGAACACACCTTATTTATCTATTATAACTGTCACTTTTAATGCAGAGTCGACCTTAGGACGCACTTTTGAGAGTGTGTCCTCGCAGTCTTATAAGGGATTTTTGGAGCATATCATCATAGATGGTGCTTCGAAAGATCATACTGTGGAAATGGCCAACCGCTACAAGGAACAGCATCCGGAGATTGTGACCACCATCATCAGTGAGCCAGACAAAGGACTTTACGATGCCATGAACAAAGGACTGAAGCTGGCGAAGGGCGAATTTGTGTGTTTCATGAATGCAGGTGATAAGTTCCACAATAGCCAGACATTGGAAGATGTGTTTGGCAACATTGACCATCCTGAGCAGGTTGGTGTTATCTATGGGGATACCAATGTGGTTGATGAGAAAGGTAATTATTTGCGTCCAAGACATCTTAACGCACCTAATATTCTGCAATGGACCTCATTTAAACAAGGGATGCTGGTATGTCACCAATCGTTCTATGCACGGCGTACACTTTGCCCTATGTACGATATTCGCTATCGTTTTTCTGCAGATGTCGACTGGTGTATCAAGGTGATGAAAGCTGGCTACGAGCAAGGTCTAGTAAATCATAATACCCATTTGGTACTTACTGACTTCCTCGATGGAGGTATGACTAACAAGAACCATCGTGCTTCACTACTTGAACGATTCCGCATTATGAACCACCACTACGGATTGATCTCAACCCTGTGGCACCATTTCCTCTTCCTTTTCCGATAAGCTCTCGTTGACCTGTTTTTCCACTAGATGCAATCTAAGATGCGCAAAACAGAGATGTTTGTGAAAAAATGAGGGTCAAAACAATGCTTTTTGGAATTCTATATAAGGCAGAACAAGAAAAAACCGCTAACTTTGCAGCCCGAATCATGAGAGGATTCTCAGTATTTTTCAGAAACCAATTAAAAAACAATCGATGACAACTGATTTGAAGGACAGACCCATGATGGCTCACATCAATGCGATGTTCAAGCGCGAATGGGACTCGTTAGCTTTTGCTGACTATGGCACAGATATCGCCTATTCACACAAAGATGTATTTGAACACATTGAAAGACTCCGTCTCGTATATGAAATATATGGTATCAAGCCTGGTGATAAGATTGCACTTTGCGACAAGAATAGTTCCAACTGGGCTGTATCGTTCTTAAGTATTTTTACGAACAGCATCGTGGCTGTACCATTGCTGGCAGACTTCCATATTGACCAGATTGAGAACCTTACCAAGCATTCTGAGGCGAAGTTACTCATTACCAGCCAAAAGGTATATGATAGCGCTTCTACGCTTGATAAAGACCTTTTGATTAATGTCGCTACCTTTCGCCCATTTGCAGAGGATGAGGGTAGGGAAACTCTTCTAACAAAGGCTTTCAAGGAGGCAGACGAGAAGTTCGCGAAACGTTATCCTGAGGGTGTCAAGGCTGAGGATGTTGATTTCGCAGAGATAGACCTTGAGAAACTGGCGCTGATTAGCTACACATCTGGCTCTACAGGTAATCCAAAGGGTGTAATGCTGCCTTATCGTACTTTCTGGTCGAATGTGGTGTTCTGTCATGATTATCTGCCTAATCCTACGGACGAGGATCAGTTCATGTCAATCCTTCCTATGGCTCACATGTATGGTTTCTCTATCGAGTTCCTCTATCCGATGACCACAGGCCGTCCTATCTATTTGCTGACGCGTATTCCAAGTCCGCAGGTACTGCTGAAGGCATTTGCAGATGTGCGTCCGTTCCTTGTTGTAACGGTTCCCCTCATCGTCGAGAAAATCATCCAGAACAAGGTGTTCCCAGCTCTTAAGACCCCGAAGATGAAGTTCCTCTTGGCCATTCCTGGCATTCGTCAGATTGTCTATAACAAGATACGTAAGCAACTTATACAACTCTTTGGTGGCCGATTTATTGAGGTGATATTCGGAGGAGCAGCAGTGAACAAAGAGGTGGATAAGTTCTTACATGCAATCAAGTTGCCATATACTACAGGCTACGGTATGACAGAGTGTGCACCTTTGATTAGTTATGTTGGCCATGCAAGCAGCAAAGTCGGTTCGTGTGGAAAGATAGTCTCCAGAATGGAGATGAAGGTTACCAGCGACGACCCAGAAAACAAACCTAGCGAATTGCTTGTAAAAGGAACCAACATGATGACAGGCTACTACAAGAACCCTGAAGCAACAGCAGAGGCAATCGATGAAGACGGATGGCTCCATACTGGTGATTTGGTTACTGTTGACAGCGAGGGATTCATCTTCATCCGCGGACGCAAAAAGAACATGTTGCTTGGTGCCAATGGACAGAACGTCTATCCAGAGGAGGTAGAGGATGTGATTCTCAGTAACTCATTAGCAGACGAGTGTGTTCTCGTTCAGCGTGATCAGAAGTTTGTTGCCTTGGTTTATGTCAACGATGCAACGCTCGAACGTGTGAAGTTGCAACGTGAACAGTTGGCTTATATCTTTGAAAGTTCACGAGCAGCAGTCAACGAGATGCTTCCTAAGTTTGTACAGATAACTGCTTTTGAGGTGCATGAGGAAGAATTCCAAAAGTCTCCGAAGAAAAATATCAAAAGATTTTTATATAAGTAGACCAATAGATTAACAAAAAAAGAGGATTCATTTTTCTGAAGTGAACCCTCTTTTTTATTTCGCAGACTAAAGCTTATTGCTTGTAGTTCTCGAGTACTTCTGCATTCATGCAGTTGATGTAGTTCTGATGACGAGCTACTTCACTTTCTGCATGGTTTACGAAAATGGCGAGACTCTTACTGAAGAGTTCCGCGTTACGCATAGTGTCCTGCAGAACGAGGAGTGACATGATGGTGTAGGCTGTCATCTCGTAGAGTTTACGAGCGCAGAAGTCAAGCACATCCTGATTCTCCTGGGCCTTGACATACTCGATGGCTTGATCAAGTTTCTGAGCCATTGCCTCAATACGTGCAACATAGTTGCTATATGCTGCAGATGCAGGATTCTCCTTTACTTCAGCAATCATATCGTTGATAACAGAAGTGTAAGTGCCGTTAGTCACATAGCGGATTGCTGCTACGGTCTGCAATTGAGTCGTTCCTTCGTAGATGCTGGTGATACGTGCGTCACGATAGATGCGTTGGCACTTATACTCAAGCATGAAGCCAGAACCTCCATGTACCTGAATAGCATCGTAAGAGCTTTGGTTAGCAAACTCACTGTTCATACCCTTTGCGAGTGGAGTGAAGGCATCGGCCAAACGACTGAACTGCTTAAGTTCTTTACGCTCTTCTGGAGTGAGCTGACGATCGCGAGCAATGTCTTCTAACGCCTTGTAGATGTCCACATAACGAGCTGTCTGATAGAGCAAGCTACGTCCCGCGTCCAACTTAGCCTTAATTGTGGCAATCATGTCGTATACAGCAGGGAAGTTGATGATTTCCTTGCCAAACTGCTTACGGTCCTGTGCGTATGCAAGTGCCTCTTCATAAGCTGCCTGTTCAATACCTACAGATTGAGCTGCGATACCCAGACGAGCGCCATTCATGAGCGACATTACGTATTTGATAAGACCTAATTTGCGATCGCCACAGAGTTCAGCCTTAGCGTTCTTGTAAGTAAGTTCACATGTTGGGCTTCCGTGAATACCCATTTTGTTCTCGATACGACGTACATTCACACCACCGTTGCGCTTGTCGTAGATGAACATAGAAAGACCACGTCCGTCGCGAGTACCTTCCTCGCTACGTGCAAGTACAAGGTGGATGTCAGAGTCTCCGTTGGTGATGAATCGCTTCACACCGTTCAGACGCCAGCAGTCTTCCTTCTCGTCATAGGTTGCCTTGAGCATGACTGATTGGAGGTCGGAGCCGGCATCTGGTTCTGTAAGGTCCATACTCATTGTTTCACCTGCACAGACGCGTGGGATATATTTCTTACGCTGCTCTTCGTTGCCGAAGCAGTAGAGGGTTTCGATGCAGTCCTGAAGTGACCAGATATTCTCAAATCCTGCATCACCAGCGCTGACGATTTCATTAGCTGCCGTATAAACCGTTACGGGGAGGTTAAGTCCTTCATAACGACGAGGCATCGTCATACCGTTCAAACCTGCTTTGCGAGTTGCATCAAGGTTCTCGTAAGTTTTAGAAGCGTAGCGTACACGTCCGTTCTCACAATGAGGACCTTCTGCATCTACGTCTTCTGCATTTGGAGCGATGATGTTAGCGTTGATGTCACCAACCACCTCAAGCACTTTGTCGTAGCTGTCCATAGCATCTTCGAAATCCTCTGGAGCATAGTCATACTTGCCCTTGTCCTCGAAGTTACGTTCTTTAAGCTCCACGATGCGCTGCATCATTGGGTGTTCCATGTGGAACTTAATCTCAGGTATATCT
>CADBSN010000280.1 GCA_902797255.1 uncultured Bacteroidales bacterium
AAATGATCAAAAGTACTGGTAATCCTGCTGGAAAATGCTATGAAAGCAAGGCTGGAGCCAGAACGTGTCTAGGGCAAAGCCTCATGCAGACCTATACAAGAAGAATTAAACGACAATCCCTAGATAGAATAATGTGGAATGACGCAGGACGAGAGGTGGATGGTGAGATATAATGAGGTGATGAGGTTCCTGGAGGAGAACCACCGGAATCCGTCTCGGCATAGGATTGAGGAGCATGACAATCTTAATTGGCTAAAGGCGAATAGGAAGGTGATGAATAAGGGGGAGATGAGGCTGGAGAGAATTGAGAGGTTAGAGGAGCTACTCGCACTCTGCGAGCAGAATAGAAGAAAGAATCAATGGGAGTGATTATGAGTCGCTATGACATAGCGACATACAGGACAAGAAGGAAGGAAAAACAGCTGCAAACTTGATGGGAAGGTTGCAGCTGTTTGTGGTTTTATTCGAAGCCTACGGCTTTTTTTATCCTATCGCGTTCACTCCATGGGAGGTTGATTCGCTTGGCATTGTTGGTAATGATACCAATAATGGGCGTCATCTCAGGAGATGTGTAACTCTTGACCGTGTCGTCAATAAGGAGTACTTTATGGGCAACGATTCCGTTAAAGCCGTCTTTCTCTACAACCTCGAAACGCATGTTGGCCATAGCCAGACTATTGCGGAAATAGTCGTTGTTTGAGCCAGTGACATAGCTGACGAGCGTCAGGCGATTCTTGTATGGAATGAGGGCATGGAAGCGCAGACTTTTGTATTTCTCAAGAGCCCAGGCATTGTGCTTAACAGGAATGTCACGAGGGACTATTTCCTTGATAAAGGCATTGGCACGCGACTGGAATCTCTTAGAGTTATCGAGCTCTTTCTTCTCCTGATAGTTGATAAAGGATGCACTGATGACACTGCTGGTAAAGGTGGCCAAGTCGAAAACAAGGCTTGAAACCATTGCTTTGTCGGTGGTCTTTTTGAAATAATAAATATAGTTGTTAGCGGCTAATTCGTTAATGCCGTATTCTGACTTGTAATAGTCGAAGACTCGTGCGTAGATGTCGTTTAGCAGTGGAAGATCGCTATCGTATTTGCCTTCTGAGATCCATCCTCCATCTGTGACAACGTATGAATCGCCTCTCTTGGTGATGAAGACGGACACAAACTTATCGCTGGTAGTGGCTATTGGTGTGACCACTTCCATTGTGGTGCCTCTCATTTTGATTTTCCAAAGAGAGTCGAAATCGCTTTTTATAATGTTGAATATTGTTTCCATTCCTTAAAAGTTTAAACCATTAATCGGGTCATCGCCGAAATCGAGTGGTAAGTTGCCTGTGCTTACAACGATTCTGGGCTTGTCGTCGGGTAGGCTCGTGTGAATGTTGCCTGACTGACAAAAGTAATCGAAGGCTTTCTCAATATCTTTCCAATTCGAAGCCTGAGTATCGTCTTTCATTGCATCTGTCTGATAGGCCAAGAGATTTCCTTGACTGTCGAACCGATGATAATGAGGTGTAGGCACGCTCTGTTGGGGCAACGGAATATAGTCAACTTTGTTTTTATGGTCTGGACCATCGGAATCGTATCGGTATAATACTCTAGACGGTATAATAGTCGATAGGATTCTGAGACTGAAGTCGCTGTTATTAGTTTTACTAACCTCGCAGCTTAAATTGACTTCACCAAAGATATGGGTGCTTGTGAGAGGTGTTTCTGCGTAAAATGAGGATGGATGGTTGTCTTTTACCTCGGAAACCATAAAAGGAGATGCCATTACCTTGCGTGATGCGAGGTAAGCCTCATAACTTGTAAAGTTTTCCTTTATAATAGCTTCAAACACCATATTTATTACTTTTCGGATGCAAATATACGATGTTTTTTTTAAATGGCAAATGTTTTTGAGGAAAATGTGTTAAATTTGCAGGGGACAGGGGGGACAGGGGACAGGGGGGACAGGTCACCGTCTCGCGCTGCGTAGCGTGAGGGATAAAAATTGAAAAAAGTGGAAAGGTGATTAACTGGCTGTCCAGATGCGATGAAAGCGTTATTAGTTAATAGATAACAGATAATAGATAAAAGTTCTTGGACGAGCCAGTAGTCGGTTTCGCCTGCTTCTTTAAGGGCAATATGAAGTTTGCTGATAAAATCCTTGCGACTTTGTGCATAGAGGCCTTCACGTACGTTGGCACCGATACTGGTGCCGCATCTAAGTAACTGATCTGACATTGTCAGTTCCTTTCGCCAAATTTTTGGCAAAGGTACGAAACAAAAGTCACACAGATATCACAGAAATAGTGGGGCGTTGAAGGAGGATAGGGTGGAGAGGTTCAACGTTTTGCTGGCGTTAGCAGAACGATACAGGCATGTTAATCAGTATGAGTAGATGATGACTATTTCTTGGATTTGATGGTCATTAAGTCGTATACCATCAATCTTGTTTCGCGGAATACTTCACCATCTGTCACCTGTTCTGCCTTCGACATATAGCGCATCTCTTCCTCATCTGAAGAAAAGATGAAGTCGAAACCATTGTCTTGATAAAACTTGAGCACCTTTGGTGTGTTTACTGCATCAACAATAACGTACCTGCATCCTGTTTTATTCAATGGGTCGATGAACCACGACTTGATGAAGTCTAACACTTCTTTTCCGATGTCATTACCACCGAAGTCATCAAAAACAGCAAGTTGAGCTACCAAAACAGCAGGATACTGTGAACGCTGTTTGGAGAAGGGAATCTTTCTGTTGAGCTTGTTTCGTTTCGACTTAGGCATATTATCAACCCTTACGGAAGAGTTGGCAATTGAGAAGGCTGCGACAATCTTTTGCTCCTCGCGTGTAACGAAACAATATGTTTTTCCAAGCATCTGGTATTCGTAATCTGAATACTCCTCGTGGAAGAACTTGTTAATATGCTTGTCTTTTATACATGAAAAAGGCTTGCAGCGAGCTACAAGACCTTCTGTCATTCTCCAAAACTCACATTCCGAGTCTAAAAATGATTTTACCATTCGTCTAAATGTGCTTTGGCTAAGATAGAACGGGCAATCTCCACTTGTTCAGTGAAGTCAATAGAACCGCGGTTGGCTTCTGCCTCGGCAGCTCTCTCGTTGAATCGTTGTGCCACATCGCCAGTCAATGTAGGGATGGGTTTGATATAATATGCCATAATACTCTTCTTTCTCCGCTGCAAAAGTAGACAAAATTTTCCATATTTCAAAGGAAAATCAAATATTTATTTTCAGGTATGCCCCTGCACAAGATCAAGGGACGGTTCTTTGATCCGTTTTGTAACAATATAATAAGGGAATAAAAGAAGGCTGTTACGATGCTTAAAGAAGCTATGCCAATGATTGTGAATAGAGAAGAAATGTAAAAAACTACGGCTGATTTTGAGAATGGCCGTAGTTTTTTGATGAAAAT
>CADBSN010000281.1 GCA_902797255.1 uncultured Bacteroidales bacterium
CCCTCGTCTGTATAGGTAACCTGGGTCACCATTACCAGTACGTCTTTACCATCTTCCACATTGTATTCATCCTCGCCCACACAGAATCCACGCTCGTCGTAATGGTAGATGCGTTTGCGCGGATTCTTGGATTCTGTAGAAGTCTGTATGGTTTCTGCAATCCGTCCTTGCTCATCATAGTGAAAGCGCTTGACAATTGTAGCGTACGACTCAACTGTTACAATGCTGTCGAGCCTGTAGGCATATTCGCCTGGAGCAAGGTCACGACGGGTGGTGATGTTATGAACCAGACGTTTCACCTTAGCCTTGGGGAACCGCTTCTGGAGCTGTGCATACTCAGCATCTGTCATATAGCCCTCGATGGTGAAGTCGGTAATCTGGATGCTGTCCATCCACTCAGGCACGACGACAGAGTCCTCGAACGCCAAGTAGAGATGATTGTAGTGTTTCTCGCGTTTCAACACCTCAGGCACCGTCTTTATCTTTGTGTCATTGGCGAGTGACGTGAGGCGTGCCAACAATTCGCCCTCCTCGTCAAACTTGCGAGCAATCCATCCTATTCGGGGTTCCACAGCACCTGTGGCCTCATCGACCTTCACACCAACGAACCCTGCATAGAGCATAATATCGGTCTCTTCAATCACTTGCATGGTGATAGGGTCGATCAGCTGGTACTTGAACTTCACCTCCGACAGCTCTGCCCCCTGCATCTGACTCTGTGGGATGGTTTTCCGCATCTCTCCTTTCTTCATGTCAGGGAACAGCTTCACCATCCAGCCATCCAAGTCGGTCGGCTTCTCATTGCTACAACCGCCTCCACGCAGACGGTCAGGACGGTCTTCCATCACGATGTTTTTCCAGAACTTCTGGTCAGGATGTCCCTCAGCGGTCTTGACGAACTCTGCGATGATGGGTTTCAGTTCCTTTGTCCACCAACCCATGTTGTACGCCTCCAGGCCCTGCACCTTCTCAGCCACCTTGCGCCAGTCGGCTGGTGTGCCCTTTAATATAATATAAGGTATACCACAAGCAAGGCGCCCTGCGATGTAGTGGAAATAGCTCTTGAGCGACTCCATCAGGGTGATTTGCGAAGCGATACGCTCTGTCTGACCTGTGGTAGAGAAATCAGAGGTCATCAACTGGGCAATATCGCCCTTGGTATTCTTGGCAATCTCAGCCGAAAACTTATCGAAGAGGTCGCTCCAGTCAGCATTTTTGTCACCCAAGATGTCCTCTTCCGTCATGATTTTCAGGTCCTTCACCCCATCATGCGGAACCAGCAGCGAGCGCATTTCCTCAGCGTGGTTGTTGACATATTCGCTGAATTTGAAACCAATCAACTGCCACACCATATCAGGCGACAGCACGAAGGGACGATGCTCGGCATAGGCCCGAACCAACGCATGGAAGAACACATCCTCACGAGAATCGGAAATCTTCTCCCCTGCAAAGCTATAGGCAAGAATCTCTGGCTTATAGCCGAACGGCAGGGATTCGCTCACCAGACTCCGAGCCAAATTCTCAGACTTAACCGTCAAAAACGACTGCCGCTCCGTCTCTACTTTAGGCAGGTTCTCGTCCACCTCAAACCTTATCGAGCCAACTTCCTGACTCAATACCTTACACTCTTTCTGTGCCATCGCAAGGAGCGAGATGCACAACAATACTTGAATTAAAATAACTTTTTTCATATATTTCTGCATTTATCCGTCTCTCCCCATAAAGGGGGAGTCGGAAGGGGTCCTTAAACTTTCAAATCCTCCCCATAGAGGGGGAGCTAGAGGGGGTCTTTTTCTTTTTTAAAATGCATATCTGAACATCCTAGTACTTTCTACAGCAGCTACATCATGTCTGAAATCATCAGCCAGGAATCTGATGTCGATACGTAAAGCTTCAAGTGCACGACGATTGCCCTTCTTGACAGCCTCGATGAGTTGGTGATGAAGCCTTAACAGACGATGTACAAGATACTCAGGGCTTTCTGGTGCCCTTTTATTGGCCCATCCATTGGTGCGTGCATACATAGGTTTTGGACCTCTGACAAAGCAATCATACGATGTTCCATCAAGCACAAGGACCTGAGAAGAATCTTCTCTGGCAGCACTGATGGCATTTGTCCATAGCGCTTGCAGATCGGATGCCAAGTCATCGGGTATGCGCATCTGGTGGTATGCAACAGGTATTGCCCACGGTTTCTTTGGTTTTTCGCGCATCGTCCAACGAAAGGAGTTTTCCCCTGTTTGTGTGAGTTCCATACGTTCTCTGTATGCCTGACTCCAGATGTTCTTTATCGACTCATTATATACCAATACGTGCTTCACGGAGTCATATCCCAGCACACCTTCTTGTCTAAACGATTGGTTGACGTACACGCCACAACTTAATCTGTTCAGATGCAGAAGTTTTGTTCTTTTCTCGTTGTAGTATTGATCCAATGCATCTTTGCTGTCGTTGGCGTAATTCCCATACACAGCAGGTTCAAGCGCATTTTGTGCCAGAATACTCGAGCAAACTGCGAACATCAGCAATGGAAATAAAATTACTTTTTTCATATTCGTTACCGATTTTTATTTTGACGCTGCAAAGTTAGAGGTTTTTCATATACTGACCAAGAAAATTAGTTTACAAAAAATTTACATTTTACCGAATTTCGTCACTATATACGGACTTTCGTCACTTTTTGCCCATTTCATCGATAAAATGACAACTCGGCACTGCCCTGAATCAGGGCCTCCTTTTTGATTCAACTTTTTCTAGGGAAGTACACACTGAAACAACAAAAGACAGTCATCATAGTCAAAGTAGTCAAAGTCAAAGTAGTCAAACTCAATTCTGAACAGGGATTTGAGCTCACTATAAAATATA
>CADBSN010000282.1 GCA_902797255.1 uncultured Bacteroidales bacterium
ACCCCCTCTAACACCCCCTTCGGTTCCCCCGTTATCGGGGGACAGGAATTCCTCTATGGGGAGGAGATTTAAATTTTGTTTATTTTTATTATCTTTGTCAAAAATATCCGTGTAAATCCGTGCGATCCGTGTTCAATATCCAAAGGTCAAGGGTCAAGTGGCAAGGGTCAGGAGGCCACTAGACGCTAGACTCTGGACTCTAGACAGCGGCAACGCCGCCACTTATCACTTTTCAACTTTCAACTTTCACTTTTCAACTTAAATGATCTCCCCAATCACCATCGAACGAATACGCAGTGCAGCCAACATTGTAGATGTGGTATCAGAATATGTCACGCTGCGTCGTGCAGGGTCCAGCTATCGTGGACTTTGCCCGTTCCATGATGACACCACACCTTCTTTTTCTGTATCGCCCGCGCGAGGCATCTGTAAGTGTTTCGCTTGTGGAGAGGGTGGTGATGTGGTCCATTTCATCATGAAACAGGAGCAGTTGGGCTATTATGATGCCCTCAAATTCCTGGCAAAGAAATATGGGATTGAGGTAGAGGAACGTGAACTGACACCTGAAGAGCGTCGTTCTCAGAGCGAACGTGAGCGCATGTTTGCTGTCAACGAATGGGCCAGCACTTACTTCCATGATGCATTGCTCAATACACAGGAGGGGCAAACCATCGGATTGGCATACTTCCGCAGTCGTGGCTTTCGCGATGATATCATCGAGAAATTCCAGCTCGGCTTTTCGCCCACTGCATCCGATGTGATGTCGAAAGCGGCATTGAAAGAAGGGTATAAGGAAGAGTATTTGGTGAAGACCGGCCTGTCGTTCAAGCGTGATAACGGTACCCTTTATGATAAATACCACGGACGTGTCATCTTCCCGTGGTTCAGCATTAGTGGTAAGATCGTGGGATTCGGAGGACGTGTGCTCGATGCCCGTACAAAGGGAGTGAATCAGAAATATATCAACTCCGCTGAGTCAGAAATCTACCACAAAGCCAAGGAACTCTATGGACTCTTCCAGGCGAAGAAAGCGATTTCAAAAGAACATAATGTCTTCATGGTGGAAGGATATACCGATGTTATTTCGATGCATCAGTGTGGCATTGAGAACGTGGTGGCCAACTCTGGTACCGCCCTCAGCGAAGACCAGATCAGCATACTTCATCGTTTCACCAACAACATCACCTTACTCTACGATGGTGATGCAGCGGGTCAGAAAGCTGCTTTGAGAGGTACGGATATGCTTTTGGCGCGAGGTATGCGCATCAAGATCCTGCTCCTGCCTGATAATGACGACCCAGATTCTTTTGCACGCAAACACAGTGCGGCAGAATTCCGCGAATACGTAGAATCACATCAAGTTGACTTCATCTCTTTCAAGACCAACCTCCTCCTCAACGAGGCACAAGGCGATCCCGACAAGATGTCCGACCTCATCCGCAGCATTGTCGAATCCATCTCTGTAGTGCCCGAAGAGATAGAGCGGTCACAGTATATGCACAAGTGTAGCGAAATGTTGCAAATTGATGAGAAGATGCTCATTCGTGAAGTCGTGAAAACCCGTAAACGCAACTGGGAACAGAAACTTCGTGAGAAAGAACAGACAGAGCAACGTAAACGCTATCTGGAAAACCAAGTAGAGCCAGGCGACACTTCATCCGCAGATGAAGGAATCACGGAACCACAGAATGACGGAACAACGGATTCCGTAAATCCGGAAATCCAGAAATTCGTCAATCCATCCGAAGTCTCTCCTGAAGAACAGCGTTTCTACGATATGGAGCAGGTCATCATCCAAACCATCGTACGCTCAGGTGAACAGTTATTGGATTTTTCTCGCGGCGACGAACCTCAGACCATCACAGTCATTGACTATATTTATGATGAGATGGCAGCTGATGGGTTGACGTTCCATCATCCGCTCTATGCACGTATGCTGAACGCAGTACATGATGCCGAACGTGGCAGTTCTTTCATCGCCAGCCATTTCTTCCTCAATAGTCCTGACGAGGCATTCAGCAAGATGGCCTCACGTTTGATGAGTGACCGCTATGAACTCTCTGCCCGCAATAGCCAGTCGAATGATATCGTTTCATCTGACATGGTGGACCGCATGCTGCTCGAATACCGCAATCTCGTCATCACAGCAGAGATGAAAAGTGTGATGAACCAGTTGTCCAACCCTACGGTCATGAGCAACCCCGACCAATACATGCAACTCCTGCAACGTCAGATGCAGCTCACCAAACGTAAAAAAGATATCGCCAAGTTGTTAGGTGCCCGTGTAATCTAACAACCTGCAATTGTTTTTTACATCTTCTTCATTGCTTGCTCGAGATCGGCGATGATGTCGTCGCAGTTTTCAATGCCTACGCTGAGGCGGATGAGATCGGGACGTACACCTGCTTCGAGCAACTGCTCGTCAGAGAGCTGACGGTGGGTGTGAGAGGCTGGGTGAAGCACACAGGTGCGGGCATCTGCCACGTGGGTTACGATGGCAATGAAGTCGAGGTTGTCCATGAAGCGGATGGCCTCTTCTTTACTGCCTTTCAGTCCGAAGGCAATCACGCCACAACTACCGTTGGGCAGGTATTTCTGTGCCAGATCGTAGTACTTATTGCCTTTCAGACCACAATAGTTCACCCATGCTACTTTCTCGTTCTTCTCTAACCACTCTGCCACACGCTGTGCGTTCTCGCAGTGGCGTGGCATACGCAGATGCAGGGTTTCGAGGCCAAGGTTCAACAGGAAGCAGTTCTGAGGAGCAGGGATGCTACCGAGGTCACGCATCAACTGTGTCACTAATTTGGTGATATATGCCTGCTTGCCAAAGGTCTTGGTATAGGTAAGTCCGTGGTAGCTCTCGTCTGGAGTTGTCAGACCTGCGAATTTCTCGCCGTAAGCCTCCCAGTCGAAGTTTCCGCTGTCGATGACTGCACCACCTACTTGAGTGGCGTGTCCGTCCATATATTTCGTAGTGGAGTGGGTCACGATGTCACATCCCCATTCGATAGGGCGGCAGTTGATAGGAGTGGCGAATGTGTTGTCCACGATGAGAGGCACCCCATGCTTGTGAGCCATCTTTGCGAAACGCTCAATATCAAACACATTTCCACCTGGATTGGATATGGTTTCTCCAAAGAAACACTTGGTGTTAGGACGGAACTCTGCTTCGATGCGCTCGTCATCCCAGTCTGGATCGATGAAGGTACATTCGATACCCAACTTCTTCAGCGTCACACCAAAGAGGTTATAAGTGCCACCATAGATGGTGTTAGCCGTGATGAAGTGGTCGCCAGCTTCACAGATGTTGAAAATCGCATAGAAGTTGGCAGCCTGACCGCTGCTGGTCAATACACAACCCACACCTCCTTCTAGCGCATTGATTTTTGCTGCTACTGCGTCGTTCGTGGGGTTGGCCAGACGTGTATAGAAATAGCCCGAATCCTCTAAATCGAAGAGGCGTGCCATCTGTTCGCTGGTTTCGTACTTGAATGTTGTACTCTGATAGATAGGGAGTACCCGAGGCTCACCCTTCTTGGGGGTCCAACCTGCCTGTACACATAGTGTTTCGAGATTTTTCTTCATCGTTTTATATTTTATTTGACAATTTCCTATTCTACTATTAAATCAATTTGCCCATTCCTTATTATTAGAAGTTAATGGGATGGTTACAAAAAAAAGAGTGAATAGGAATATTCTTACTATTAGATTCACTATTCACTCATCTCTCATTCGTTTTTACCTTACTGTACTTGCCCATTGCGTAGTGACATCGGGGCGAGGAACTTCATTTTTGAATTCCTTCAACAGTTCTGGCTCTGAAAGAATCAATCGAGCACTTGATTTGGTGGTGTTCTCGTCTTTCTTGATGATTTCAGCTTCAACAGCTACTACACCTGCTTTCATCATGTCCAAATCCATAGCAGCTGCTACAGACAAATCGATGATTCTACCTTTCACGTAAGGACCTCTGTCAGTTACTTCTACAGTTACGGTCTTACCATTTGTTTTGTTTGTTACTTTCAGCATTGTTCCGAATGGAAGGGTTTTGTGCGCACATGTGTACTTGTACATGTCGTAAACCTTACCGCTTGCTGTCTTGCGCCCATGAAACATTTTTCCATAAAATGAGGCTTTACCCGTTAATGTCTGTGCATCAACGCTTAATGAACAGCAACATAAAAGAACAATCAAAACCAGCTTACTTGCAAATAGGCTTGCAAGATTCTGCTTAGCACAATAATTTCTTTTCATGCAGTTTTTTCAATCAATGAGGGCCGTTCTCTTCTTCAATTCTTTATTCCCTTTCTATGGTCCCTCTAACATTTCATACTATAATCCACACTTGGATTCTTCAATTCGGGTGCAAAGTTACGAAAAAAAATATTATCCACCAAATTTTTCTGCATCAAAGCAAAATTTTGTTCAAAACGTTTGGTCAATTCAGAAAAATGTCGTAATTTTGCACTTGCTTTTCAAAAAAGCACTACATAACATCGCGGAGTGGTAGCAGTTGGTAGCTCGCCAGGCTCATAACCTGGAGGTCATTGGTTCGAATCCAATCTCCGCAACAACTCAGCAGGGACTCGTATAGAGTCCTTTTTTTGTGCTACGAAGGGATTTCTAGATGAAGGATAAAGGATAAAGTTTAAAGTTTATATTTTATCGTTGAAAGTCAGTTTAACGAGTTCAAAGTTCAAGGGTTCAAGAGTTCAAGAATTTAAGAATTATTTGAACACGGATGACACGGATTTGCACGGATTTTTTTGACAAAGATAATAAAAATACTTCTTCGTGGTTCAGATGCTTATCGCATCTTTTGTCTAACTATCCTCCTCTGTGATTTCAATCGAGCTTGACTCACATCCTCTGATGCTTATCCACAGCTTTCAGCTTTTGAACCACTCGAAGCAAAGATATAAAAGAAGACCCCCTCTAACTCCCCCTTTATGGGGAGAAGAGAGCACATAGTTTTTAATATTTTTGTCTTTTTTTGTGCGAAAACGCTCTATCATGCATTGCCGTTTGGGAAATAATTGTTAATTTTGCCACGCAAACAATTTTTTACACATTAATATAACGTATGATGAAACATTTATCTATTTTACTACTTTTGAGTATGTTGACCACCATTGGTGTGGCTCAGCCGATGGGGGAAGCCCCGATCAAGAACCCGATGTTATGGGCCGATGTACCTGATCCTGATGTCATCCGTGTGGGTGACACGTTCTATCTGGTGTCTACGACGATGCATCTGATGCCAGGTGCGCCTGTCATGGCGTCGAAGGACCTGAAGAACTGGGAGACGGTGGGTTATATCTTCGATAAGTTGACGGATTCTCCGAAGTACGACTTGGCTTTTTCGCTGCCGCTCGAAGAGCAGAAGGGCGAGGGTGTTGGTACGGTGTATGGACGTGGACAGTGGGCCACATCGCTGAAGTATCATGATGGCAAGTTCTGGGCACTCCTGGCTCCAAATGAGCAGGGTAAGATGGGTGATACTTATATCTTTACGGCTCCGAAGGCAGAGGGACCATGGACCATCCACTCACGTCTGCGTCACTTCCATGATGCGACATTATTTTTTGATGACGACGGCACGCCATACGTGTTTTTCGGTACAGGCGAGGTGTGCCAGCTCTCTCGCGACCTGAAGAGTGTGGTCGATGGCAGTCTGCGCCATTACTTCCAGCGCGAGGAAGACGAACGTGGATTGCTGGAGGGTACTCGTGTCATCAAGCACCAGGGAACCTACTACGCCATGCTCATCAGCCAGTCGTACGGTCCGGGTCAGCATCGTCGTGAGGTGTGCTACCGCACGAAAGACCTGAACGGCAAGTGGGAGAAGAATGTCATCCTGCAGAGCGACTTCGGTGGTTTCTCATACTTGGCACAAGGTACCATTGTTGACACGAAGGAAGGTGACTGGTACGGCATCATGTTCCAAGACCGTGGTGGTGTGGGACGTGTACTCACCCTGAGTCCTGTGCGCTGGATTGACGGTTGGCCCATGCTGGGTGACGAGAACTTCAAAGTGCCTGATGTGATGCGTCCATACAAGAGCGGACAACCTGCAACCAGCATCGTGAAGCCTGATGACTTCGACGACTCGAAACTGGGTCTGCACTGGCAGTGGAACCACAACCCGGTGGACAAAGCATGGAGTCTGACAGATCGTCCTGGATACCTGCGACTGAAGACCAGCCGTGTGGTACCGAACCTTTACCTGGCTCCCAACACACTGACACAGCGAATGGAAGGTCCGACATGTAGCGGATACATCTGCATGGATCTCACGAAGATGCTGGATGGCGACTGCGCAGGTCTCAGTGCCTTCAATGGTGATAGTGGTGTGCTGACCATCAAGAAGAACGGCAAGACGTATGTGCTTGAGATGAGTGAGCAGAAGGTAACCCTCACGGAACGTGAGAAGGCTGTGACGAAGGTCGAGGAGAAAGTAGTTGAGACAGTCGACCTGACCAAGAAAATGAACTCAAAGCAGCAGAAGATATGGTTGCGCCTTGATGGAGAGTTCCGCCCGGGTCAGCGAGGAGGACGTGATGCCGCCAACTTCTACTACAGCCTCGATGGAGAGCAATGGACGAAGATCGGCACCGAGAACTACCGTATGGTGTTCGACTATCGCCGCTTCTTCATGGGTTCGAAGTTCGCCATCTTCAACTATGCCACCAAGAAGACAGGAGGCTACGTCGATGTCGACTACTTCAAGTATCAGTGTGAGGAGAAGTAAAGAGAAATAAATAAGGGTGCTAATCAGCACCCTTTGTTTTATCCTATCCTTTTTTTGGGGAGATTGAACACCCGTTGCACTTCTTGCATGGCTTCGTCGGTCATGCCTTCGGGTTCCGACCCCATCGCTTTGGCACACATATAAATCTTAGCGGCCTTGCAGAGTACATCGGTCTGGTCGAAGGCATCCATGATGTCACGACCTACGGCTACGGTGCCGTGTTTCTCCCACAGTACCACATCGTAATGACGG
>CADBSN010000283.1 GCA_902797255.1 uncultured Bacteroidales bacterium
CGCAAACAGTACTTCTATCCGCAGGGAATACGGGCATATTCGTGGTATGAGACCCATAGTCCGGAGAATTTCAAAGACCACAAACTCACTTGGGAGGAATTTCAGGAAGACATTTACGCCTCAGAGTGGATCCCACAGGTAAATATCAAGTCGAAACGCCGGCCACATGCTAAACGTCAGCGTGATAAGTTGGTCTACAAAACAGATTTCCTTGATTTAGTGAATGACCAGTGGGATCAAGGCTATTACCAATCTTTTTATCTGCTTGACAATAACGAATACCCACTTCTCGAACGACAAGTCCTTATTGACGGATTTGTACGCCATCAGTACGAGACTCAGTACAATACGCACGAAAATCACATTACCGCCATTGACTGGAGTTCCTCGGATTACGAAGAACGCGCACCCCTCAATTCTTTCCTTAACAACCTCAAGGAACTGCAAGTGGTCAGCGATGCCCCGCGTCGTCCTACTCCATATGAGCACTTCCATCTCGACCGTCAGGAAGGACCGCCTTCGACCGGCATCGATGCTTTTATCAATATTACCACCTATCCTGAGAATGAGCGTCATGAAATCAAAGGCCGTGAATACAACTTCCAGGGCTTCACACGTCCTGTAGAGTACTACAACCCTGACTACAGCAAAGCCAAACTGCCAGAGACAAAGGATTACCGTCGCACACTCTATTGGAATCCAAACATCACTACTGACAACTTCGGACAAGCATCAATCGAATTCTACAATAACTCTGTCTGTACAACTATTGATATATCAGCAGAAGGAATCACAAAATACGGACAGTTATTAGTGAATGAGTAGTAGATGGATTAAGCAAAAATGTGTATATTGAACTACGGTTGAATATAAAAGCACCTCAGAACTGAAAATAAATTATGATTTATTTTGTAGTTCGCTCAGTTGTTGTTAACTTTGCAGTCTAATAATCGTAGGGGCTATGAAGATAGGATTTGATGCAAAAAGGCTATATAACAACTTTACGGGGTTAGGAAACTATAGCCGTACGACAATAGACATACTGACGGAGTATGTCCCTCAGCATCAGTATTTCCTGTATAGTCCTAAGGTGACAAGGAATCAGGTCACTTTGCCTTATTTGCAGTCAGACAAGTGTCATACCATCTTGCCTGAAGGTATGATGAAAGGTAGTTTGTGGCGTAGTTATGGGATGGCAAGCGATTTGGTTCGCGATGAAATCGACCTATTTCACGGATTAAGCAACGAAATACCTACGGGATTGGTAAAACGTAATATTCCTACAGTGGTTACTATCCACGATGTAGCCTTTCATACATTTAAGGATATGTACCGATGGCACGATAGGATGATTTATCATCAGAAATGGAAATATGCCTGCCGTCATGCCAACCATATCATTGCTATCAGCGAGAGTACAAAAGCTGACATCATCCGCTTCTTTGAAGTTCCTGAGGATAAGATTAGTGTGATTTACCAACCTGTCAACAAGGTGTATTATGATCTTGAGGAGCAGAAGCCGACTCAACCAACAGAAGCCTATATGCTGTATGTAGGATCGGTGAATTCGCGCAAAAACCTATTGGGTATCGTCAAAGCGATGGAATTGCTACCTACCGACCTGCAGATTCCACTTACAATCGTTGGTGGAGGTGGTAGTTACAAACATCAGGTGGAACAATATATCGCAGAACACCATATGGAACATTTGTTTCAGTGGACCTCAGCTATCGATAGCGTCAGTCTCAAGCAATTGTATGCCAACGCAACGTTGTTCCTATATCCTTCATTCTATGAGGGTTTTGGATTGCCTGTTGTCGAAGCATTATTGTCAGGCTGTCCTGTACTGACCAGCAACACAAGCAGTTTGCCAGAGGCAGGTGGCCCCTGTTCGCTTCAGGTAGACCCTCGAAATATTGAAGAAATTCGCGATGGAATCGTCAAAATATTGACTGATAACACCTTGCGTAGTCAAATGATAGAAGGTGGACGCCAATATGCATTGAACAAGTTCCATCCAGAAACAATTGCTGGGCAACTGGCAAGTATGTACGAAAAAATGAAATAAAAAGACATATGGCAAAAACAGTTTATTTAGGCATGATAGGTGACATCATGCACCCAGGACTCATCAACATCATCAACCAAGGTGCCAAATATGGTGACGTGATGATTGGTCTGTTCACAGATAAGGCAATTGCCAACCATCGCAGACTACCATATCTGACATGGGAGCAACGAAAAAACGTTATAGAACATATTGTTGGAGTATCAACCGTCGTACCACAGGATGAATGGAGTTATGTAGAGAACCTGAAACGTTATAAACCAGACTACATCATCCATGGAGACGATTGGCAATATGGTCCTGACAAATACATTCGCGACGAGGTGTTTAAAACAATGGAGCAACTAGGCGGTGAAGTAATTGAGATTCCCTACACAAAAGGCATATCGGATTCAAGTTTGAAAGAGGAAATTGACTCATTAGGAATTACCCCACAGGCACGCCTGTCTTCATTACGACGTCTCATTTCTGCCAAACCAATTGTCCGTATCCTGGAATCGCACAACGGTCTCACTGGCCTCATTGCAGAGCATACCGCCGTAGAAGTAAATGGACAACATCGTGAATTCGATGGCATGTGGGCAAGTTCTTTAACAGACTCGACCTCAAAAGGAAAGCCAGACATCGAGGCCGTTGACCTCACGACCCGTCTGCATGATTTGAATGACACTCTGGAAGTAACAACCAAACCATTCATCTTCGATGGCGATACTGGCGGAAAGGTGGAACATTTTGGATTCACTGTACGCACCTTGGAGCGTTTGGGTATTTCAGCTGTTATTATCGAAGACAAAGTGGGATTGAAACAAAACTCTCTCTTTGGTACGGATGCCATTCAGACCCAAGACACCATCGAAGGTTTCTGCAATAAAATCAAAGCAGGCAAAGAAGCTCAGATTACCAGAGACTTTATGATTATTTCCCGTTGTGAATCACTCATTGCGGGAAAATCTGTTGACGATGCTTTGGAACGTTGCCATGCTTACGTGACAGCAGGTGCAGACGGTATAATGATTCATAGCAAAAACAAAAGCGGTGAAGATATTAAGGAGTTTTGCCAACGATTCCGCGAGAAAGATCCACATACCCCAATTGTATCTGTTCCAACAACTTACAATCAATTTACAGAAGAAGAATTGGCTGCATGGGGCATCAACGTTGTCATCTATGCAAATCACATGTTACGTAGTGCTTATCCTGCAATGGTGAAATGTGCTGAGACGATACTGAAAACCTCACGCAGTCTAGAAGCATCTGAACAGTACTGCATGCCAATCAAACAGATTTTGAACTTAATTCCAGGAACAAAGAAAAAATAACTATGATAAGTCCTAAGTTTTTTTATGAAACCCTTGCCGCTTATGGTATTGATTTCTATGCAGGAGTACCTGATTCCTTGCTGAAGAACCTTTGTGCGTATATCACAGACCATGCAGACGCTTCACATAATGTGATAGCTGCAAATGAAGGTGGCGCAATGGGATTGGCTGCTGGTCATTATTTGGCAACAGGACAGATACCGGTTGTCTATATGCAGAACTCTGGTGAGGGTAATATCATTAATCCACTTGCCTCACTTACAGACAAGGACGTGTATAATATCCCGGTATTGTTAGTGATTGGTTGGCGAGGGAAACCTGGTGTCCACGACGAACCTCAGCATGTAAAGCAAGGAAAGATTACAACAGGACTGCTCAACGTGATGGGTATAGACTACTCTGTTCTATCTAAAGAAGAGGATAAAGCGGTAACACAGATTCAAAAGGCTGTATCCTATATGCAACAAACCAAAGAGTGTTATGCTCTGGTCATTGAAAAAGACACTTTTGACAACTATCAACTAACGGCTCAACAAGCGACACCCTACCTTCAGCTATCAAGAGAAGAAGCCATTCAGACAGTTGCAGCAGCACTTGGAGATAAGGATGTGATTGTATCGACTACAGGTATGATCTCACGAGAACTCTTCGAATATAGGGCAGCGATGAAGCAAGGGCATGAACGCGATTTCCTCACAGTAGGCTCTATGGGTCATGCCTCTCAGATAGCATTAGGAATTGCGATGGAGAAAACGGATCGTACCGTGTGGTGTTTCGATGGTGATGGGGCCAGCATCATGCACATGGGTAGTATGGCGATTGTGGCACAGAAAGCACCCAAGAATTATGTACACGTCATTTTCAACAATGGTGCACACGACTCTGTAGGCGGACAGCCAACAGTAGGCCTCAGTATCGACCTGCCAGCTATAGCCAAAGCAGTAGGTTACAAAACAGTTATTAGTGTGAGTAGCAAAGATGAGTTAGAAGAACAACTATCAACCATCAACCATCAACGATTAACTGAAAGCAGTCCTATGTTACTTGAAGTGAAGGTCAAAAAAGGTAATCGTAAGGACTTGGGACGACCTACGACCACACCTATAAAGAATAAAGAAGCATTAATGGAGTTCTTGAAAAAATGAAACATATGGTACGTACAGCTGTAATTATGGCCGCAGGAATGGGCACACGCTTTGGCAATATGACGGAAAAGATTCCCAAAGGTTTCATCCCCTACAAGGGGAAGCCGATGGTAATACGCAGTATTGAGACGCTTATTTCATGTGGAATTGAACGTATCGTCATAGGGACAGGATACAAGAAAGAAGCCTACGAGGAGTTGGCAAAACAATACCAACAGATTCAATGTGTATTTTCACCTCGATATGCAGAGACCAACAGCATGTACACACTCTATAACAATCGAGAGGCAATAGGTGATGACGACTTTCTGTTATTGGAATCAGACTTAGTGTTTGAGAAGAAAGCTATCACTGAACTCATCAACTGCTCATTTCCCTCAGCGATGTTAATAACCCCTGTCACAAAGTTTCAAGATCAATATTATGTAGAAATGAACGAGAAGTGTGAATTGGTGAACTGTTCAACAGACAAGTCTAATATCAATCCATCAGGTGAACTCGTTGGCATTCATAAACTCAGCAATAGTTTCTACAAAACATGTATTGATGACTACTCTAAGATTGTCGATGAGAAGCCGAAATTGGGTTACGAATACCTGTTACTACATGTTTCCCAATCCATTACACCGATGCATGTACTCAAAATAGAGGAACTGCAATGGTATGAAATCGATGATATAAACGATTTACAGTATGCAGAACAAAATATTAGAATCGACTTATGACTCCACTCTTAGACAAAGATCTTACAGCTTGTAAAGAGATACTGATTCAATCACTACAGCAGGTTGAAAATCCACTTCTCAGTGATGTATTGGATATCGTAAAGACGCGTACAGGAAAGATGATGCGTCCCCAAATGGTTCTTCTATCTGCAAAACTGTTTGGCCCAGTCACCCCAGCTGTGCATACTGTTGCTGTAGCCTTTGAAGCCCTTCATACAGCTAGCTTGATACATGACGATGTGGTCGATGAGAGCGATGAACGTCGAGGTCATGAATCTATCAATCATGCCCAGACAAACCGTGTGGCTATCCTTTCTGGGGATTATATCCTAGGTGAGGCACTCCATCTGATAGCATCTGTGAATGATCCGCGGATTGTTCAGCTGATGTCGGATGCATCAAAAGCATTAGCTAACGGCGAGTTGCTGCAACTCCATACCATTCAATCGGATGATCTGTCTGAAGAAACCTATATGCGTGTCATTACTGACAAAACAGCTGTGCTTTTTGCTACCTGTGCTGCTTCTGGGGCAACACTTGCTGAAGCAAGTCAGAAAGATATTGACAACTTGTATCAGTTTGCGTTGTTAGTGGGTCTTTGTTTCCAAATCAAAGACGATATCCTCGATTTCATCGGTGGTGACATCGGCAAACCCAAAGGAAATGATCTCAAAGAAGGGAAAATAACACTCCCATTACTTTATGCCATTCGAGGACATGAACAACAATTTGAGTCACTCATCCACACTGTCAAATCAGGAGAAACGACACAAGATGACATTCGTAATTTAATTCAAATCACTCAAAAGAATGGAGGAATTGACTATGCAGAAAACGTAATGCACCAAATAGCCAATCAAGCATGTCAACTCCTTGACATCTATCCTGAAAGTCCAGTAAAGGTAGCACTCAACGAATATGTTGACTATGTCATTCAACGAAAGAAATAACATCCTACTCATTCTAACCCTTCTCCTCCTTTTTAACACAATCCCCCTCCATGCACAACTTACGATGGATTGGGAGGATTTTGTGCGCGATATGTATGAAGAATATTTAGAAAGTAACGATGAATTGGTGGAAAATGCAGACATAACCACTACGGAAGAAGATAGAATCTATGATGTTTTACTAAATGAGTTATATTCACTCCACCTTTCGCCCATTAACCTCAACGACCTAAGAGCGGTAAAAGATACGGAGAATCAAATGACAAACGTGAGAGAGCGTCTAAGACAACTACCATTCCTCAATGAACGACAAATCGAAGCAATTGTGTATTATGTCAACAACAACTATCCGATGCAATCACTAGGCGAACTGATGTTGATACGAGAACTTGATTATCTCACTCGCTCACGACTTGCATTATTTTGCTATGTTGATGAACCAACTGTGAAAGACAGCAACCAATCTATTTTGAAATTACTACGTTATGCAAATCATGAAGTTGTCGCCCGTACAGACATTCCCTTTTATACCAAAGACGGGTATCAAGACAAACCTCGAAGTGTCTTAGAATCATCTCCAAACAAGATATATCAAGGTAACAATAACTACCATTCGCTTCGATACCAACTACGTTCTATGCAACAAAGACAAGCGAGAGGAATCAATCGACAGTTAACAGCAGGCTTTTCTATTGAAAAAGATGCAGGAGAAGAACTCTTCGACTACCTCTCTGGCTATGTCATGATGAATGGCATAGGCAACATTCGTTCACTAATTATTGGAGATTTCAAGCTTAATTATGGGCTTGGTCTTACGGTAAATAACAGTTTAAATCTTGGGAAAAATACGACGGGGATTCTTTCTAATGCTCCTTTATCTGGACACGGTATACGTCCACATGCCTCCACATCTGAGTCAAATCACTTTCGAGGCATAGCAATCAATTATTCTTTGAATAATTCGATTCATTGTTCTGCATTTCTTTCCTATCAAGATATTGATGCAACAAAAGACCAAAACGCATCTGGACCAGCAATTACCTCACTGAAGACTGACGGATTACACAGAACCTTATTAGAACAAAACAAGAAAGGTCTTGTTCATGAGTTAACGGGCGGATGCAATGTCAATTATTACTACCGTGGATTGCAAATTGAGTTGACAGGTATCGCCACTCATTTTTCTATACCGCTTAAGCCCAAATACAACACTCCCACAACCAAATACCGTCAGTTTAATTTGCAGGGAGACAGTTTTGGAGCAATTGGACTCTCATACCGTTACCGGACTAATCGCTGGAATCTACAAGGCGAATATGCTTTCAGTTGTACAAATGGGATGGATTCGATAAACAACGTAAACAATCCGAACAATGGGTTTGCCTGCGTCAATAGTATGCGTTATCGGATTGATAACCTAACGTCTTTATCCGCATTAGTAAGGTATTATGATGCCAAATACGCGACCTTATATGGCCATTCCTTTGGTGAGAATTCTCATCCGCAGAACGAACTTGGCATTTTGGCAGGTATTACCACTGAACCATGGACACATTTTCATATTGAAACTTATTTGGATTGCTTCATGTTTCCTAAATACCGTTATCATGCTGCGGCAGGTTCAAAGGGAATAGACGGCCTAATAAAGGTTACATATTCACCCAACGAGAAATCTTCTTGGCAAGTACGGTATCGCTTGAAATCCAAAGAGCAAGACTGTAAAATCGGGCAAGATAAGACAGAATTATTGTTTTTCACCCGCCATGATATGCGACTTCAATGGAATTACCACTTAACAAACTGTCTAACTCTTCGTACAACAGGGGAACTAGTATATAGATGGAACGCAAATAGTGATAATGAAATGGGATATTTGTTAAGTCAACACATCCGACATGAACGAATGGTGAATCATCAGAAAGGAAAGCAAAAAATAGATGTGATGTTCACTTATTTCCATACAGATTCATACGCTGCTAAGGTCTACACAACAACCCCATCCCTTCTCTACACGCTTGGGATGAACGCATTATATGGCCACGGTATCAATATTGTTGCCCTGTTCTCTCGGAGTCTTTCTAGCCATCTCTCCGCAACCTGCAAGTTATCCGTAACGAAATACTTCGATCGTAACACAATTGGCACAGGATTGGAATTGATACACGCATCTCATAAAGAAGATGTACAATTGCAATTAAGATGGAAAATATAAATCAGTAGTTATTTCCCCCGGATTTTACATATACAATAGGTAAAAAAAAGTCGTGGCAGAAGTCTACACTGTTCAGTAAAAGTATCAACCCCTCTAATAACTAGAATATTATCCATGAGGCCATCAGAGCGGTGGGTATTGGAGATACCAGATGTATCATAATTAGTAATAACTACAGGAATATGGGAGAATGTCTTCCCCGAAAGGAACAATTGTTTAGATTGTTTAAAATCTGCCGACATGGGATGATGCAGATCGAATGGGAATTCACGAAGACATGACGTGCGGGTGAAAACAGCTTGATGACAATAATACATTTTATGACTATTATGTGGTTCCTGCGCAACTTTTACAATGCCTTGTTTAAGAATGTCTCCATAAACAACATCTGCATTTAATCCATGTTCAATCACATCTGCTAATACTTGAGGAGTAGCGAACGTATCTGCAGCATTCATGAAGATACAATACACACCGCTCGCCATCCTAACCCCTTTATTCATCGCATCGTATATACCTTCATCCGGTTCAGAAATATATTGAAACGAAGAAGATGGAGTAAGTGCAGAGAGAAATTCCGTCGTTCCATCAGTAGAAGCTCCGTCAACTACTATGATTTCTATATAAGAATAGGTCTGCTCAAAGATGCTCTGAAGTGTTTTTTTCAAAGCAGGTAAAGCATTATAAGTTACAGTAATGACAGAGATGAGCATATAGAGAACAACTAAACTTATTTAAAAACTCTGGTATCTTGGTAGTCATGATACGAATGTTCGAAATCTACATAGTCGAACCCATGAATACGACGATGACCCTCGGGTGGTAACTTCATATAGTCACCATAGAGACATTTCAAATAAGTATCAGGATGTTCGACTCCCAACAATTCATGTCCCTCAAACATGATTGGGGTAGGCGTTCCCATCACCTCACGTGGCATAGTACTACGATCACCAGTATCATAGTCGGCTATAAGCGGAGCTGTCTCGTAATCGTA